>JBAVDL010000277.1:0-2975 GCA_049587175.1 Thermoactinomyces sp. | reverse complement strand
ATATAATCTGGCAATCTTCTGAAAAGCGTTTTAGACTTGATCAATTTAACTCATAGGTATCCTATTTAATGATATTTATGTTAATCTATCAATATCGTTCGTTATTGTAGGTAGCGAAAAAAGGATTGTAGGATTCTGTGATAATATAATTTTAGTCAAGTTATTAGGAAAATGTCACGGTATTGAGTTGAGGTGAATATATATCAATGCGAATTTTAGTTGTAACATCTTGTACTGGACAAAAAAAATATAGTCCTGATAACCAATTAACACTTAATGATTTCAAAGACCCGATTCTTTTCCATAAGAAGTCTGAAGAGTTGTCTTCATATGAAGAAACTGCTGGACAAATGTACACAGGAAGACAGCATACTTCTTTAATGAAGGGGATCGAAGAGTATCGAAAGCATCAAAAGAATTTAGATCTAGCTATTCTTTCTGCTGGTTATGGTTTGTTAAAAGAAGACGATAAAATTGTTCCTTATAATGTAACGTTTAATTCAATGAAAAGTTACGAAATTAAAAAGTGGTCCCATCAACAGAAAATGACTGAACAACTCCAAGATCTTATCTCATCTTATAACTATAACCTTGTATTTTTTCTTCTAGGTGATGCTTACTTAAAAGCTATTGAATGGGATAGTATCAAAATAAATGATAATCAAAAGATGATCTTCTTTGTAGGTTATGCTAGTCGAAATAAAGTACTTGTTCAAGAAAACACATATACAATAGCTATGGGAACTAAAGAAGCGAAATATTTTGGGGCGGGTTTAGTTTGGCTAAAAGGAGAATTGTTTTCACGTTTATTACATTTTCTCGTAAACTATTCAAGCTATTCATGGAAAGATATTTTTGATGAGCCTGCAATTATTCGAGAGTTTATTATGAGGACTGAAGAGTATTCATATACACTCTTCTCTATACCAGAACACAAAAAGGAAGAAAAGATTTTACCTTTTGCCGAATATGTTTCACCTTTTTATGTACCAGAAGAATTGATAGCAAAAAATTATAAGTCTCAATTCAACTTTTTTATGCCTGAAAACGATGATCGTGTTGATAGAAATTATGACTTCATCCGTGATTGTTCAAATTCGAATCGTGATCCCTTATTAAATGATGTTTATGCACATGAACTTTATGAATCACCTCAGTACGATGGAGTTTTGATTTCAAAAGTCAATATAGATGCCACTAAAAGAAAACGGGAGTTAATTAAAGAAATGGGAGGTTTGCATAAATTCTTAAGGCTTCCACTTTCTATTCCAATTATGGGTGATTGTGGTGCTTTTAGTTATTTTAATGAGAACGAACCTCCGTATCATACTTGTGAAATCTTGGAGTATTATGAGCAATTCGGGTTTGATATAGGTGTGTCTATTGACCACTTAATTGTAGGATCTATTGAAAAAGATATTTCGGAGCGCTCAAGGCGGTATGAAATAACATTAAAAAATGCAAGGGAATTTATTGAAAAACATCGTGAACATGGATATAGTTTTACCCCAATGGGAGTAGCTCAAGGATGGGATCCATTATCTTTTCGTAATGCAGTAGAAGAATTAATTTCAATGGGGTACAAACACATTGCTTTGGGTGGATTAGCTAAGTCTAAATCAGAAGTAATTTTTGAGATTCTAAAATTAATTTCTCCGATAATCCCAGATGATACGTATCAAGTTCACTTATTTGGAGTTGCTAGAAGTCCTCAGATTATGGATACTTTTAGTAAACTTGGTATTACTTCGTTTGATTCAGCTTCTCCTTTGCGACGTGCTTGGTTAGGAACAGGCCATAATTACCATTCACTTGACGGGAAACACTATTCAGCTATTCGAATTCCAGAAGCAAAAGGAAATCGTATTAAAAAAAGAATGGAGAAAATAGGAATATCATTAGAAGAGTTACAGAAGAAGGAACAACGGGCACTTGATGCATTAAGATCTTATGATAAAGGTACACTCGATTTAGAATCTACATTGAATCAAATTATGGAGTATGATCAATTGGTGGGTGAGGGGCGAGATATTCACTGGGATTTATATAAAAAGGTATTAGAAGATCAACCATGGAAAAAATGCAACTGCGCAATCTGCAAAGAAGTAGGGGTAGAGGTTATTATTTTTCGCGGAAATAATCGAAACAGGAGACGCGGATTCCATAATACATTTGTTTACCATAAACAGTTGAAGGATTATCTAAAACAAAAAACATTATTTTCAGTGAGGTGAATGATATGAGAGTCATTTTATATATACTCTCTATCTTAGCAGCTAATGTACTTACAGCTGCACTGCCACCTCTTCAATTAGGAATTCTTTATGTACCAGTTGGTACTTTTCTAATTGGCTTTACGTTTATTATGAGAGATATAGTACAAAACCATATTGGGCGACGTAGAACGTACAATATAATTTTAATTTCTCTTGTCTTAAGTGCAATTTCATCTTACCTTTTAGGTGATACTTTATGGGTTGTATTTGCTTCGGCGTTATCGTTTGCTATTTCTGAGACAACTGATACTGAAATATACAGTCGTCTGCCACTTCCTATAGGTTATCGCATTTTATATAGTGGACTAGTTGGTGGACTACTTGACAGTACTATATTTGTCATAGTTGGGATTAGCCCATTAGGAACAGGTTTTGTTCCTTGGGAAGCAGTTCCACTTGCAATTGCTGGACAGGTTATTGTTAAAAGTATAATGCAACTAGTAGGAGCTTTGATTATTAATAAATTTTTTATTCCAATTAAGCAAACCAGTGGGATAAGAAAAATATAGGATGAAAACAAGTAAAGCTGGTGTTTATATGATCACCAGCTTTGTCATTTATTTTTTACTGGATAAAAACAATGTTGAATAAACCGTGATTCAGCAAATTGTTCCCAACTGGTTCCTTTTCTTCCGTAATTTACAAAGGGACTAGTAATATAATGACCCCATACGCTTCCAGACAAAAGAGAGAGTATAA
>JBAVDL010000276.1:0-2276 GCA_049587175.1 Thermoactinomyces sp. | reverse complement strand
CATCACTTGGAATACTTTTGAAAAATAAATTTGTCTGGTTTGCCGATAACACATGTCCATTACTATTAACCAGACTGGGCAACCCTCAGAGGCCAGTGAAAAACAATGATGTATTGATATCGACGGATAATCCCCTTAATATGCTGATATCTTCATTATGGAACTTTCCATCGGCATTATTGAGAATAACAATTTTCACTCGCCCGTTTGTTCCAGGAGCATTGGACACGCCCCGGATATTTGGCGAAATATATTGCCTGAATAAATTGATTCGATCCCAATTCCCTACCGTATAGAAAACAGGTTTACTTCTCAAAATTCCTCTGGTTACATTTCGAAAGGCTTTGTACTTTTCCTCCAATGGCCTTCCCGGTGCTGTTCTGCAGACCGTATCTCCCCCCATGGATTACAAACCGGACATTGCTGTTTGCAATTCTTTGCAGAATTCTTCTGTAGGTGAAACCACTGGCATCCAGAACATACTGCTTTGTTGCCGGATTATAGCCTAAGCTAGACAGATGGCTGTCTCCGAGTATTGCAAACCCGGTTTAGGACTGCTGGCTAAATTTCACCGTTTTTTTTAATACTTCCTGTCAGTATCTCCATCTGTTCTTTTCCCATCATTTATCTCCTTCTTGAAAGTTTCCATACATAACTTATGCTCCCTTACAACTGAAGGTTCATATTTTTTGAAACGGGATGCCTTTTTTATGCAAATCCACTTATACCCAAAGATTTTTCTGTTTATTCTCATATCATTAATAATCAGAAAGGAGGTTTCATCATGCCAACAATACGTGTCGGATCTTGCGTTGGTGTGCTTTATTGGTCAAGCTCCTGTTCCGGTGCTTGCCTGATATCCAACAATCGTTGTTTTTGCGTCCATAATGGAAGATTCAAATATGCCATATATGGAAACCAAAGGGTACATCAGTTGACTACCCCGCTTTCACAAATGCCGGATGCAGTTGTAATTTCCCATTGGACCATTCAGGGAGGGCAACCCCGTCTGGAAACGAACAGAAAAATTACGAGAATTGCAGATATCCGTTTAACTCCGGATCTATCCTCTTCATCATCCTTTTATTGCGCCAATTTTCGAAGAACTCCGTCCACCAATCCAGCCAATGTGATCCTGCCGGGAACCTGTTTTGGCGTTTATTATCGAACTAACGGAGGCAGAGATATCAAGAACGGAAGATACCTGTTCTGGCTGGATCAAAACGGCAACCGACATTGTGTTATCTATCGCCGGCAAACAACCCCTTATCTTGTTTATTACTATCACTACAATATCCAAAGAAATCCAAATACCGGTATTATCAGTTTGAGACCAGAGATCACCTATAAGTATGAAATTATTGATACATTCAGAACAACTCTTTAATAACAGTACAGATTTTTTCTGCCAATTGTTTGGTTCCTCAGACTTTTGTTTTTGGAAGCAGGTGCTTTTTAAAGCAAACAGAACGATACCAGAACAAAGAAGTCCAAAAAAAGATAAAAAAGGGCAGTCTGCGGCTACTTTTTTTTGCAAACCATGGCAGTTTCCTCAAATTTCCCCTGTTTATCTACTTTACTGAACAAAAAGCAATTCACTTGCTCCTCGACACTGCCTGTATATCAACAATTTAATCCAACTTGCCAATTTATTCTCTCTGCTGGCAATTTTCCGGAAAACAGGGTTCCTTTAATTGAATCTAAGAAATCCATGTTGTGTAAGATCTGATAAACAGAGGAGTACTTCTGAGTTACATGCAAACAATGTCAAGGGTGCCTTTACAAAGCTATAAGTACTTTTAAATTCCCAACTCCCGTATCAAACGCTGAAATGTATAAAATGCTGGTTTTGGAGTATAATCATCCCGCATAATGCCGAATTGATGAAAAAGATCATTTTTGGAACTGTCTGCATCTCTCAGACCAAAAAGCTCATAATGTGTGATATGAAGTTCTTGACGCAGCTTGTAAATTGTCCGGATTACTGTCTCCAGAACTTCAGATTGCCGTTTGAAAGATCTGTCCTTGTTGGTAAAAGGATTTTTTCCTGTAGGCCATCCGTTTTCTGTTATGCGTATCGGGATGGAACCATGTATGCCTGCTGTCTTGAGATTTACCTCACGGAAATGCCGCAAAAGGTTTTCAACGGTTGACGGAATCTTTTCCAGGGGAACGGGTGGTTCAAAAACATCAACATAAAAATTGTGCCCCACATAATCCAATGAATCTGCAAAGATTTTTCCTCCAAGCCGGGCCAGGTTTTCCCAGAAATGCGG
>JBAVDL010000275.1:0-1919 GCA_049587175.1 Thermoactinomyces sp. | reverse complement strand
GTGCTGAAAGCTCTATAAAAAATGATGTTGGGGAAAGGGGGGCCGCCGAGTGCCTTTGCCATGTGAAACGAGCGGCTCGCCCCCTTCGGCATTGGATGGGGAGAGTTTCAAGACGCTCTTAAAAGGTCGGGAAGCAATTTCGCCTCGGCTCCACGGACAGGGAGCGCGCGGCGAAACATCGCACCCTCCCATGCAATACACTGGGGGTGCCGCTTTTGCGGCACCCTAGTACTACAGTTGTACTTATGGAGAAAGCAATCGCTTTCTGTAATGATAAAACCGAGACATGGCTTGATGTCGCCTTCGCCAATAAGACCAAGCCCAAATATGAATCAACGGAACAACTTGTTGCCAAAGGACTTTTTCCAGGAGCCGTCGCACTTCCGGAACCGTCAAGGGCATCGCAGTCCCCGGCTGCGTTTGAATGCAGTCAAGCTTTGGAAGGAACCCCTCCCCTTTTTTCGGAGGTCCGACGGGATTCCCTGTGCCCGCATGACGGTTAAAAAGGCATGGGCAACCATGGCCAAGGTAATGTGTCGGTGCCATCCCGTCCATGAACGAACCTCATAGTGATCCAGACCCACTTCCCCTTTGGCTTCCTGAAAACATCGCTCCACCGCCCAGCGGGCTCCGGCCACCCGGACGAAGGATGTGAGCGGAGTATCTTTGGGGGCATAGACGATATAGTACGCGTAGTCTTCTTTTTCATCCGGATGACGACGAATCAGCAGCCATCGCTGCCACTGTGGAGCATCGGGACAGTTTAGAGGATACCGGACCCACTCATATTCCCGGGGTCCTTTCGCGCCGTTTCCACAAGAAAGACGTACCCAAGCGGTTTCCTCGGTTCCAAGAGCCAAATCCCGCACCCGGTGGGTCTTCCAACCGATACAAACCGATTCCTTGGCCGAGACGGCGAGGACATAGGCTTGCCGTTGTTCCTCCAACCACAAACGCAAACGGCGGTCACTGCCATACACCGTGTCCCCGGTTACCCATTGCACGGGTAGGCCGGCTTGGAAAGCATGCTGCAACATCTGCCGTGCCAGCTGAGGTTTGGTGGCAAAGCCTGTTTCCTTGGGAATCCCGGCTTTCCGGCAACGGGGAGGATCTTCCGTCCAGCTTTTGGGCAAGTACAGACGGCGATCGATCAACGTGGAACCTTTTGGGGAGACATAACAGAGAAAAACACCGATTTGGCAGTTCTCAATCCGTCCGGCCGTTCCGCTGTACTGACGTTGCACGCCTGCGGATTGATTCCCTTTTTTGAGAAAACCGGTTTCATCCACGACAGCGATCCCTTCGGGGTGGGCTAAGTGTTCCAAGACATATTGCTGTAAGTCGTCCCGAACGGCATCCGCGTCCCACCGGGCCCGCCCCAACAGGTGCTGAATGCCGTAAGGAGTGGGATCCCCGGCATACTCGGCCAACTGCCACCCGTTCTTCCGTTCCACGGAACTTAACAACCCACGAAGATAGGACTTACAACGTTGCCGTGCTTCGGAGCGGGCAAAGTGAGCTCCGATTCGTTCAGCCAAGGTTTCAAAGGACTTTGCCCAATTAGATATTTCGTTGCACGACGGATGGAGCGTTTTACGGGAATCTCGCGGGGTCAATGGAGTTCCTCCCAAATCTTTCTCGTTCAGTCGAGAGTATATGCAATAAATCTACTATTTGCAACTGTAGTAGTAGAAGCTATTTCAAAATTCGGTTTACACACCAAATAATGAATGCGATCAGGCAAAAAGCTCTATATATATGCAAATATCGGTCATACCGAACTACCAACCGACGGTAATTGTTCATCCAACCGAAGCAGCGTTCAATGATCCAACGCCGGCGGTATCCCTCTCCCACACGGATGGGGCGGCCACGACGGGGTTTGCGGCTTTTTCGCTGAATGGTGGCAATGGTGGGCT
>JBAVDL010000274.1:0-3355 GCA_049587175.1 Thermoactinomyces sp. | reverse complement strand
TCTGTACTCAGTTACTAGAAGGGGTTTATCTACAGTCTGAAATACCCAATGATTGGGTATTTTTTCCAAATAATTTTTCATAAATAATATAAAATACATCTCAAAGCAAATGTTTTTTTATGAATTTTTTTGTCCTCCTTTTTTGTAAAAAAAGGATATTTGAAGGAGAAGTTATTTTTAATGTAGAATAAAAAGATAGTGAAAAAAAGCATCTTGTTTTTTCCTAACATTTCCATTTTAAAAAATGGGAGGTTTGGAAGGAGTTTGACGAATGTTGGCGAATAGATAACATTCGTTGCACAAACAAATCCATCGATCCTTGATTGGGAATTCTGAAGAAAGCAGTGGTTTGGATGGGATATAGGATTCCTGAGGAAGTGATTGATCAGGTCAGACGACATTATGATATTGTCGATGTTGTTCAGCAAACAGTCTCCTTAAAAAAAAGCGGCAGGAATTATTTCGGGTTATGCCCTTTTCATTCGGAAAAAACCCCTTCTTTTTCCGTTGCCCCCGACAAGCAAATATTTTATTGTTTCGGGTGCGGCAAGGGCGGAGATGTGATCAAATTTGTGATGGAAACAGAGCAATACTCGTATATTGAAGCAGTCACCCACCTGGCACAACAGGCGGGGATTCACATCCCCGGACCTGAGGCGGATGCGCTACCCGATCATGAAGAACGGGAGCGGCAGCAAATGAGAAAAGCTCTTGAACTTTCCGCAAAGCTTTTCCATTATGTGCTTGTTTCCACAAAACATGGTCGCAAAGCCAGGGAATACCTGAAAAAAAGGGGAGTCGAGCCTGAGACCATCAAAGAATTTCAGATTGGTTATGCACCTTCCTCTTTTCAATTTTTATTGTCATTTCTTAAGGAAAGAGGATTTTCAGAGGACATAATCGAAAAAGTTGGCTTAATTATATCGCGGGAACGTGGCAACAATAAAAAATATTATGATCGGTTCCGTCACCGCATCATGTTTCCGATTCATGATTCACAGGGAAAGGTGATTGGTTTTGGCGGACGAGCGTTGGGACAAGGGCATCCGAAATATTTGAACAGCCCCGACAATGTCCTGTTTCATAAGCGGAATCATTTATATAATCTTCATCGTGCACGTTCTCACATTCGCAAAAATTCACAAGCAGTCCTGTTTGAAGGATATATGGATGTTATCACTGCCTGGCAGGCAGGGATAGAACAAGTTGTCGCTACATTGGGAACGGCATTAAATGAAAACCAGGCTCGAATCCTTAAAAGAAATGCCGGCACGGTTATTTTGTGCTATGACTCCGATGCTGCCGGGCAGTCGGCGGCACTGAGAGGTTTGGAGCAGTTGAAAAGTGACGAACATATGGTGAAAGTTGCCCAAATGCCGGCAGGAATGGATCCGGATGATTACATCCGCCGTTACGGGGGAACAGCATTTAAGGAAGAGATTCTGGCTGCAGCCATGTCACTTACTGCTTTCAAACTGGAAAGCCTTAAGAAAAAATACAATTTGCAAGATGAAGACCAACGCATGAAGTATTTGTCCGATGCCATAGAAGTGATTGCTGAATTGCCCAAAGCCATCGAACAGGATCATTATCTGCGCCGTATTGCAGAAGAATTCAAGATTTCATTGGAAGCTTTAAAGGAAGAACAGAGGATAGCAACGAAAAGGAGAAAGGGAACGAATAAAAGGGATAAAGACGGTTTCAGGTGGAATAATGGGTATCAGGAGATTGGCAAACACTTGATCGGAAATAACCGTCCCCAATCTGTCGCTGAAAAATCGGAAATGTACTTGATTGCTTATATGATAAAAAGCAAATCAATCACTGAATGGGTCAAAAACCATTTGGGAGCTGATTTCAATACAGAAATATATGCCGCATTGGCTGCTTATCTTTATTCATACTATGACCAGGGACATCCCGAAGACCCGGGCTGTTTCATCAGCACGTTGTCTGATTCCGCCCTGGAATCGGAAGCAAGCCGGCTGGCACTGATGGAACTGCCCGATGAGATTTCGGAAGAGGCATTGATGGATTATGTTCAACATATACGAAATGTTCCTCTCCTGAGACAGATTGCAGAGAAGGAGAGACAAATTGAACAACTATCGCGTGCTGATGAACCCGTCAAAGCCGCAAAGTTGTCAGTGGAAGTTGCACAGCTGCGCAAAAAAATACACATGCGGACAAAGTAAACGAGTTCATCAGAGAGGAGGAAAGGAACTTGGCCAAAGAAAACAAATTGGATCCGGAGTTGGAACTGAATCTGGATCAAGTGAAAGAAAAATTGTTGGAAACAGGAAAAAAACAAGGTGGTATCACCTATAAGCTGATTATGGAAAAACTGGCGCCATTTGATCAGAGTTCTCAACAAATGGATGAATTTTTCGAACAGTTAAGTGAACAGGGGATCGATGTGATCAATGATGACTCCGATCATCCATTTGATGATTCCGATGTAGATGATGTAGATGGTGAAGAAGATTACCTGAATGATGATTTGTCTGTTCCGCCAGGCGTTAAAATAAATGATCCGGTTCGCATGTATCTGAAAGAAATTGGGCGTGTTCCCCTGTTAACAGCTCAGGAAGAAGTGGAATTGGCAAAACGTATTGAACAGGGCGACGAAGAAGCAAAAAGAAGGCTGGCAGAGGCAAACTTACGTCTGGTGGTAAGTATTGCCAAGCGCTATGTCGGACGTGGCATGCTGTTTCTTGACCTGATTCAGGAAGGTAACATGGGGCTTATTAAAGCAGTGGAGAAATTTGATTTCCGAAAAGGGTTCAAGTTCAGCACCTATGCAACATGGTGGATTCGACAGGCCATTACAAGGGCAATTGCTGACCAGGCCAGAACAATCCGGATTCCTGTCCATATGGTGGAAACCATCAATAAACTGATTCGTGTATCCCGCCAATTGCTGCAGGAATTGGGCCGGGAGCCATTACCGGAAGAAATTGCCGAGGAAATGGGTTTAAGTCCCGAAAAAGTACGGGAAATCATGAAAATTGCCCAGGAACCTGTATCTTTGGAAACACCCATTGGTGAAGAAGATGATTCCCATCTGGGAGACTTCATTCCGGATGATGATGCACAGGCACCGGCTGATGCAGCAGCATATGAATTGCTGAAAGAACAACTGAAAGAGGTACTGGATACATTGTCAGAACGGGAAGAAAATGTTCTGCGTTTGCGTTTCGGACTGGATGACGGCCGTACTCGTACACTGGAAGAAGTAGGCAAGGTATTCGGCGTGACCCGGGAACGAATTCGCCAAATCGAGGCAAAAGCACTTCGGAAATTGCGCCATCCCAGCCGAAGCAAACGACTGAAAGATTTCCTGGAATAGATTAGC
>JBAVDL010000273.1:0-13994 GCA_049587175.1 Thermoactinomyces sp. | reverse complement strand
CAGCTGTTCAAAACCAAAAACGAGGTTAATAACATAAAGATTGCAGCGATTATCTAATTTTAAAAGTATCCCTTGTGATCGAACGATCCATTCTAATGTCTATTTTTTCCTTCCGAAAAAAACAAGGGGCTTAAATTGCCTTATATTTGCTTCTGTGAGGCCGCTAAACAGAAGGTATCCGCTAACCTTCCATTTTGATAGAATCGATGTAAAGGAGATGAAATTCAATGATTTATATCCAACAAGGCGATTTGCTGCAATCCGATTGTACGGTCATCGCCCATCAATGCAATTGCTTTGCGACGATGGGTGCCGGCATCGCCAAACAGATCAAAGAGCGTTATCCGGAAGCCTATGAAGCGGATCGGAATTTTCCCATCCCGATTGGCATTCGCAAGCGCCTGGGTCACTTCTCGAAAGCCGAGGTGGGCGTCGAATCATTTATAATCTCTATGGCCAGTATCGTTATGGCCGCGGAATTAAACGATACTCACCATGTTGGAAAAAGCCGTCCGTTCCATGTTGGAAAACTTGAAGGGGCACAAAGGGAAAATTGGTTTCCCTTATCGTATCGGAGCCGGTTTGGCAGGCGGTGACTGGAACGAGATTGAGGAAATGCTTGAGCGTTGCTCGGAGGAGTTTGACAGGGTTTTGTATTTAACCGTTTGGACTAAAAAAGGGGCCGAGGGAACCACCTCAGCTTTTTTTATCGGCTAGAGGGAAATACCCACTGCCGTTTGTTTCTGTTTTCTTTCAAAATTCCACTTTTCTACAATCTGTTGATTGTGCCGGAGTTGATTGTTTATCTGTTTTTTTGCCTCTTCCAGAATGGTTGGTGTTTTGCTGTAGACAGATCATGTGTGCTTTTGCCATTTCTTTTTTAAAGAGGTTGAGATATCATAAATATTGGATGTTATATCCGAACCTCTTTGGATAGTCACAGGATTTGCGGGAGAGAGAAGGATTTTTCCTTCTCTCTCTTTTTTTGGTTAATTTTTTAGAAAGTATTGTCTGCCATGACGCCTCCTCATTTCTTTCTTGTCATCATAGATGGCCACTTTAAACCGACTTTGGCAAGTTTGGATTCAGGGACTAAAACCTTGCGGAGTTTTTTTCTCCACATTTCCGTTTGGTCTCTTTCCTCCGCTCTTCCACTTCACGAAAGGATGGGGGGAAGATCTCTTTCAATGAACCGGATAAAAAATGATGTCAATTTTTCTTACATGCATTGACAAAGAAACATGACATGGATAAAATAAAAAACAAAACAAAAAACGGCAATCCCATGAAGAAAGGGGGCATTGTTGATGGATTTGAAAGATACAGAGAGACGCAATATGCCTTTGTTTCCGATCGGGATTGTAACAAAGCTTACCGAATTAACTCCGCGCCAAATCCGGTATTATGAAAAACAGGGATTGATCTGTCCGGCCAGAACAAAAGGAAATCAGAGATTATTTTCTTTTAACGATGTGGACCGTTTGTTGCAGATTAAATCTTACCTGGAAAAAGGAATTAATGTTGCGGGGATTCGTGAGATGTTAAAACAATCCCAACAGATTCAGGAAGCAAAAAAGGAAGCAGAAAAAGCACAAAAAGAATTGTCCTACCGGGAATTGAGGCGGATGGTAAAAAGGCAACTGATTTATCCGGACCGTCCGGGAAAAATTCCTTTGACCCATGGCGAATTTTCCCGGTTCTTCCGCCAATAATGATTAAAGTTATGATTTTATGACCTCATGACTGTATAACGAAGGGAGAAGTCACGATGGCAAAATACACAAAAGAAGATATTATGCGGATTGTTCAGGAGGAAAATGTTTCCTACATCCGCCTGATTTTTACCGATTTGCTGGGAACAATCAAAAATGTGGAAATTCCGCGCAGCCAGTTGAAAAAAGCGCTGGACAACAAAATGATGTTTGACGGATCCTCCATTGAAGGGTTTGTAAGAATTGAGGAATCGGATATGTATCTTTATCCCGATCTCGATACCTTTGTGATTTATCCATGGGGAAGTGAAAACGCCAGGGTGGCCGGCCTTGTCTGTGACGTTTACAATCACAACGGTACGCCATTTGACGGGGATCCGCGCAGCATTTTGAAACGGGTACTCAAAGAAGCGGAAGATATGGGCTACACCTCTTTCAATGTCGGTACTGAACCGGAATTTTTCCTCTTTAAATCAGATGAAAACGGAGAGCCGACGCTTAATCTGAATGACAAGGGCGGCTATTTTGATCTGGCTCCGCTGGATTTGGGGGAAAACTGCCGTCGTGACATTGTTCTCACACTGGATCAGATTGGCTTTGAAGTGGAAGCCTCTCACCATGAGGTGGCACCGGGACAACATGAAATTGATTTCAAGTATGCTGGTGCCGTTACGACAGCCGATAATATTCAGCAATTCAAACTGGTTGTAAAAAATGTGGCACGGCGTTACGGACTGCACGCTACTTTCATGCCCAAACCGCTGTTTGGAGTAAATGGTTCCGGAATGCACTGCCATATGTCACTGTTCAAAGGCAAGGAGAATGTTTTTTATGATGAATCGGATGAACTGGGTCTCAGTGAAACAGCGCGTTACTTTTTGGCAGGAATCTTGAAACATGCCCGTTCCTTTACGGCGATCACCAATCCGCTGGTAAATTCATACAAACGACTTGTTCCAGGTTATGAAGCACCGTGTTATGTTGCCTGGTCTCCCAAAAACCGCAGCCCGCTGGTGCGTGTGCCTGCATCGCGTGGACTCAGTACCCGGATCGAGGTGCGTTCGCCAGACCCGGCTGCAAACCCGTATCTGGCTTTGGCAGTCATGTTGAAAGCAGGATTGGACGGAATCAAAAACAAATTACCACTGCCTGAACATACCGATCGCAATATCTATGTGATGGATGAACAGGAACGGCGCGATGCTGGAATTGACAATTTGCCGGCAAACCTGGAAGAGGCCCTGATAGAGTTGCAAAATAATCCGATCATGGTAGATGCACTTGGTGAACATGCTCTGACCCACTTTGTCGAGGCGAAGGAAATTGAATGGAATATGTACCGTACCAGTGTCCATCCGTGGGAACGGGAACAGTACATGAACCTGTATTGACGGGAAAATCCCCTGAACCGCAGCAGCGGTTTCAGGGGATTTTTGTGTTGCCGGAAATGATCGATTTTCCGGGAAAAGAACCGCATTATCAATGCTGACAGATTTATGCACATATTATGCCGTGTCAGGCAATTTGCAAGTTTTGCCTTCATATTGATTTATTTTGTATAGACATGTAAATTGTAAGAAGAAGAAATTATATTAATATGCTTAAATACTATCATAAAATGAAAGGATTATTCTGTAATGATTAAAGCGGTTGCATTGGATTTGGACGGAACAATGTTGGATCAGGACGGTTCGGTAAATTCAAAATTAACTGATATTTTATCAAAAATGCAGCATAAAGATATAAAAATTTTTGTGGCTACGGGAAGAACACACAGCGAAGTAACAGACGTCATACCCGCTGATCTTCATCCGGATGGAATCGTATCCTCCAATGGAGCAGGATGTTATGCCAGGGAGAAAAAAATTGTACTCCATACATTGCAGCCTGGGATTGTTGAGAAAGTAGTTTCGGCTGCCCGACAACAAGGTCTTTATTATGAGATTCATTCAACCAGGGGGTTCCGGTATGCCCTGGCAGATGACCAAAGGAGGATGGAAAATGAACTTGTCCGGCCCCTGCCGGATACCTTGCAGATCAACGAATATAAATCCCGTAAAAAAGCACTTGCCGGCAAGATTCAGTGGGTTGACCGGATTGTGGCGGAAGATGTTGTAAAAATATATTTCTTCAGCCGGGATTGTGAGAAGATAAAAATTTGGAAAAACGAATTAAACCGAATGCGGCAAAAAATGGATTTCTCTATTTCTTCCTCTTCCAGGCATAACGCAGAAATTGCCGTAAATAATGTGTCCAAGGCAACGGGGCTCCGTTTGTTGCTCAAAGAATACGGTTTGACGCCGTCCCAGTTAATGGCTGTCGGTGACAGCGAAAATGATTTGCCCATGTTTGAACTGGCCGGTTGTGCAGTTGCCATGAAAAATGCCATGAATTTTGTTCAGAATCAGGCAGATGTGGTTACCAGATATCCTTATTATCAAGATGGGTTATATCATTTTTTATTGGAAAAATTTTTTTAGAGAATCTTGTATTCAATTGCCATCTTTGAGTACTACATGCTGTAAAAGAAGCGATGATCCCCAAAGCATACAAACTAGCATTTTGGCAAAACAGGCACCAGAGCCCGATTTTGGTTTCTGTTTTCTTGACCCATGTATTGTTTGAATGCATGGGTTTTTTTGTGTGCTATAAAATCATACTAAAAAATTATATGAATTATTTGTTACTAAATTGATTGGTTCTTGCTTAACAAAAACTTACCCGCTATAATGATAAAAGAAAACAAAAAAGAACATTTTCGAACATTAATGAAAGGTAGTGATGAGGCTGAAGGAAGAAAGACACAAACGTATTCTGCAAATAATCGATGAGAAGTTGTTCCTGAAGGTTTCCGAGGCTTCGAAAATATTGGGTGTAACTGAAATGACGATCAGGCGGGATTTCAGGGATCTGGAGAAGCAGGGACTGATTGCCCGGATTCA
Organism: Thermoactinomyces sp.; assembly: GCA_049587175.1. Lineage (GTDB taxonomy): Bacteria > Bacillota > Bacilli > Thermoactinomycetales > Thermoactinomycetaceae > Thermoactinomyces. The sequence goes on along the minus strand of JBAVDL010000273.1, from coordinate 9,340 downwards.
TGGCGGCGCCAAGAAAAAAACGCAAAGTAACTATATTGAATTGTCTCATGCTGAGAAAAAAGCATTAAACATTAAAGAAAAAAGATATGCAGCAGAAAAAGCGGCAAGGCTGATTGAAAATAACGACACCATTTTTATCGGCCCGGGAACAACTACCGAATTTATTTACGACTATATTGATGTCAGTTCCCTCAATGTAATAACCAATTCGATTTCAATCTTTAACAGGTTTCAGGAAAACAAAAATTTTAATGTGATTTTGATTGGCGGCAGATTACGGGAAAGAACCAAAACCTTTGTGGGGTATTTTACCAGCAAATGGATCCGGGATGTGAAAGTGCAAAAAGCTTTTATCGGAACCAACGGAATAGACGGAGACAGAATTACAACCGCGGATGAGGAAGAAGGAGCCATCCAGCGAATTGTCCTGAAAAATTCCATTTACAGATATATTGTTACGGACAGTACCAAATTCGGTGTCTGCGCCTTTCAAAAAATATGTGATATCCATGAGGTGACGGCGATTATTACCGATTACAAAATACCTGTCCAATACAAAAATTATTATGAAGAGATATGTAAAATCATCAATTGATCAAGCGGGAGAGGAAAAAGAATGAAAATTGCTATTGGCAGTGACCACAAGGGGTTTGCATTAAAAAATGAATTAAAAAAATATATCAGCAGTCTTGGGCATGAGGTTTTGGATCTGACGCCGGAAAATGACCTGAATTTTGTTGTGTCCGCAAAGAGGGTTTCGGAAACAATTCAGGCCAACAAGGCTGATCGCGGAATTATCATTGATGAATACGGTGTTGGTTCATTTATGGTGGCCAACAAATATAAAGGGGTTATTTGTGCCAATGTCGCCAATGAGCATTCTGCGCAAATGACGAGAAGACACAATAAATCAACGATTGTCACAATTGGAAGCGGTATCGTCGGCGAAACATTGGCCAAAAACATATGTGAAATTTTTATCAACCAGGAATATGACGGCGGCAGACATCAAATCAGGGTAGATATGCTAAACAAAATGTGCTAGCGAGGGAGTGCAGACAATGAAAATTTCGGTTGGGTGCGATCATATTGTTACAGATGTGAAGGATTATCTGGTCAGCTATCTGCGGAACAAAGGGCATGAAGTGATCGATAACGGGACATACGACAAAAAGCGGACACATTATCCCGTCTTTGGCAAAAAAACAGCAGAAAAGGTTGTCGATGGCGAGGCGGATCTGGGAATTGTCCTTTGCGGAACCGGGGTAGGTATTACGATTAGCGCGGGCAAGGTAAAAGGAGTTCGCGCCGCTCTGGTAGAGGATGTAGCAAGCGCCAGATATGCCCGGGAACAACTGAATGCAAATGTGTTGGGATTTGGGGGTCAGGTTATCGGAATCGGCTTAATGGAAAAAATTGTGGATGCATTTTTGGAGGCTGAATATAAGCAATCACCGGAAAATGACAAGTTCATAAAAGAAATCGATTCAATCATGGATGGAGAAGAACAGTTGCATGATGAGCATTTTTTTGATGAGTTCATTGAAAAATGGAACAAGGGCGGATATCCGACAGAGTAGAAACAGAACATGATTCTGGCGGGGAAAGGAGGTGAATAGGTGAAATCGGTCAAAAACCTGTTCAGCAAAGAATTGATATTTACAACAGATTTACAGACACAGGAAGAAGTTTTTAAATACATTGGCGATATTTTGTTGCAAAAAGGTCTGGTCAGAAAAGGTTTTACCGAATCGATTCTGGACAGAGAGAGAAATTACCCCACAGGTCTGGATTTAAGTCCGGTAGCCGACGATATGCCAAATGCAGCAATTCCACATACCGAAACAGAATATTGCAATGACAAAGCTGTTGTATTTGTGAAACTGGACAGAGGGATCCCTTTCAGAAACATGATTGAACCGGAGCAGGAATTAAAGGTCAAGTATCTGTTCTTCATTATAAACCATGAGAAAAACAACCAGTCCAACATTTTGTCAGAATTGATCGGGTTTATGACCAATCGGGAACATATGAAAAAATTGGAATCTTTGACAGAGAAAAATGAAATTTACAATTTTTTGACAAATCCAGAATAAAGGAGAGTTGAAAATGATCAAAATTTTGGCCGCTTGCGGTGCCGGCATCAATTCAAGCCATCAAATTAAAACGGGAATTGAAGAAGAAATGAAAAAACGCGGATTTGATGTGAAAGTAGATACGATTGTCATCAAGGATATTACAAAAGAAACATTAAAAAACTATGACATTTTCACACCCATCTCCAAACCGGAACTCGGCTTTCCCATTGAGATCCCCGTTGTAGAAGCTGGACCGATCCTGTACCGGATTCCGGCTATGGCTGATCCTGTGTTTGATCAACTGGAAGAGGTTATCAAAAGATTGAACAAGTAAATCGTATTTACAAATAAACAGGGGGAGGGAATCATCTTGGACGCGATAATCAGGTTTGCCAACCTTGTTTTTGAGCCAATCATCAATCTGGGTGCGGCTCCGATGATGTTTATCATTTTGTCTCTCCTGGCAATTCTGATGCGTGTTCCAGCCGGCAAAGCGATTGAGGGCGGTTTGAAACTGGCGATTGCTTTGACGGGGATGGGGCTGATCATTGAAGTTTTGACAGGCAATTTTGCTCCGGCATTGCAGGATTTTGTCAAATCCACCGGGATTGAGTTGTCTGTTACGGATGTAGGTTGGGCTCCCTTGGCAACGATTACATGGGGATCGGCATACACATTGTTTTTTCTGTTAATTGTTGTTTTGATCAATATTGCCATGCTTGTTCTGAACAAAACAAACACCCTTGACGTCGATATATTCAATGTCTGGCATTTGGCGATTATTGGTCTGATTGTCATGTATTATTCGCACAATCTCCTGCTTGCAACCCTGCTGGTAGCCTTATTGGGAGTTTTGAAGTTCATCAATGCCGATATTATGAAACCCACATTTAATCATCTGTTAAATATGCCTGATACCAACCCTACCACAACAACGCATCTGAACTTTATGCTGAATCCTTTGATCATGGTTTTCGACAAGATTTTTGACAAGGTCTTCCCGTTTATTGACAAATATGACTTTGATGCCGCAACCCTGAATGAAAAAATAGGATTTTGGGGAAGCAAGTTTGCAATAGGCGTATACCTGGGTACATTTGTCGGGATTTTGGGTCAGCAAAACATACAGACAATTTTTACGCTGGCATTTATCGGCGGGGTAACCCTGGAACTTTTTTCTGTCGTGGGAACATGGTTTATCGCAGCTGTTGAACCTTTGTCACAGGGAATTACCAATTTTATGAGCAAGCGGTTAAAAGGAAGAAAGTTCAATATCGGCATTGACTGGCCCTTTCTTGCTGCCAGACCGGAAATGTGGGCGGCAGCCAATGTGCTTGCTCCTGTTATGCTGTTAATGGCCTTGATTATTCCAGGGAACAAAATTCTTCCGCTGGGAGGGATTATTGCTATTGGTTTGACACCGGCATTGCTTGTTGTAACTCGCGGAAAAATATTGCGGATGATTATTATCGGGGCAATCATGCTGCCGGTCTTCCTGCTGTCGGGAACTGCCATTGCGCCATTTGTAACGGAAACGGCCAAATCGGTTGGCGCATTTCCTGCCGGATTGGCCAGCAATATAATGATTACTCACGCTACTTTGGAAGGCCCGGTTGAAAAATTCCTGGCCATTCTTGTTGGTGAACTGGGCGCCAATTTCAATTTCCGGAATCTGGCCGTAACCTTGCTGGCACTGGCAGCTTATCTGGTATTGTTTATCTGGTATTTAAAACAAATGAAAAAACGAAATCAAGAATATCAAGAAGAAAAAACGACATAGAAACATAGCTTATTTTAATGGATAAACGAGTCTGAAACAAGGTGGTAAAGATTGATTTTAGCAATTACATTAAATCCTTCGGTTGATATACGCTATGAGCTGAACCGGCTGGTGCCGGATACGGTAAACCGTGTAGATCATGTCTCTAAAACAGCCGGCGGGAAAGGCCTGAATGTGGCAAGGGTTTTGCGCCAGTTGGGTGAAGATGTGGCTGCTTCCGGTTTTCTGGGCGGCAGTCTGGGGCAGTTTATCAGCTCTGAGCTTTCCAGACTGGGAATACACAACTATTTTGTAGACATAAAAGGCAATACCAGAAATTGTATTGCCATCATCCATGAAGGGAAACAGACAGAGATTCTGGAAAGCGGTCCAATAATTTCAGAAAGTGAGTCAGCTCAGTTCCTGAAATGGTTTTCGGAATTTGCCCCCCGGGTAAAGGTGATTACCATATCGGGGAGTTTGCCCAAAGGGTTGGATACACACTTTTATAAAAAATTGATTGAATTGGCACAGGGAGTTCCTGTTTTATTGGATACAAAAGGCGAATTGCTTGAGGCTACACTTTCCGCATCATGCAAGCCTTGTCTGATCAAGCCAAACCGGGAGGAACTGTCCGATTTGCTTGGCAGAAGTCTGGAAAATGACGAGCAAATTATTGGTGCCCTAAAAGAAGAGATATTTGCCGATATCCCATGGGTGGTTGTTACTCTGGGTGCAGACGGAGCCATTGTAAAACATGGACAAACCTGGTACCGGGCTCACACGCCAAAGATTGAGGCAAAAAGTCCGGTAGGATCAGGCGATTCGGTATTGGGCGGTTTTGCAGCCGGTTTTGTGCGCGGCCTGGCTGACGAGGAACTGATCAAATTCGGTTTGTCCATGGGTGTTTTAAATGCCATGGAGGAACAGACGGGTTATGTAAATACGGAGAAAGTAGCCTGGTGTATGCGACAAGTCAAACTAAAAAAATCAGTGATGACAGTTTAAGGATGGATTATAAATGAGGCAGTTAACACCTGGAAAACAAAAAGGACTGGAGTCCATATCGGATGAAAACGGAATTGTTCTGGCAACAGCAATGGATCAGCGCGGCAGTCTGGGAAAAATGATAAACTCATTGAATCCGGAGATCTCCTATGAGGATGGATTGACCCGCTTCAAAAAAGGTGTGAGTGAAATACTGGGGAACCGGTCCTCCTCTCTCTTGCTGGATCCCGAGTATGGATGGGAAGCAGCAGAAAAGTTGAACAAAGATATCGGGCTGATCATGGCGTATGAGAAAACAGGTTACGATACGGAAAGCAAGGGACGCCTGCCCAGCCTGGTTGATCATTATGCCGTTTCCGATTTGGTTGAAAAAGGAGTTCATGCGTTAAAGCTGCTGGTTTATTATGATCCTGATGAAGAAGAGGAATACAATTCCATAAAGAAAACTTTCATCAAACGTGTTGGTGATGAGTGCAGGCAGAATGACCTTCTGTTCATTCTGGAACCGGTATCTTACAGCGCAAAGGGATTGCCCGCCAAAAGCCCCGAATTTGCCAAAGAAAAGCCGTGGATCATCGAGTATTTCATGGAAGAATTCTCAAAGGAATGCTACGGGGTCGATTTGTTGAAAGTAGAAGTACCTGTAGCCATCCATTATATTGAGGGTTATGCCGGCAATGCCAATTCGCTGTTCAGTGCCGATGAGGCTGCCCGCCTTTACTTCCAATGTTCTGAAAAAAGCAAAGTACCGTTTATCTATTTAAGCGGCGGGGTAAGCAACAAACAATTTATTGATACGCTTTACTTTGCCAAAAAGGCACAGTCCAGATTTTGCGGATGCCTTTGCGGAAGAGCAATCTGGCAGGAAGGGGTTAAACCCTTTGCTGAAGAAGGGGAAAAAGCTTTTTATCACTGGCTTGAAACCGAAGGGGTGGCCAATTTGAATAATGTGGTTCATGCCATCCATGAAACGGCAACACCTTGGCGTGACAGTATGTAAATAAAATAACAACCTTTTCCATTAATAATTTACCACCATAAAAACATCCATTACCGGATTTTATTTATGGTGGTCTTTTCATATGGAATAAGTGCTGAAAATTTTAAAATCTGTTTTTTATGGTAGATAATCCTTGTTTGAAATAAGACGTGTTAAGTGTTTAATCAAAATTATTTACCTATTTAATTTGGTATTATTTAAGGGAAAGTTTGTTTTCGAGGGAGTCCAGGTTGTAAATCAGAATTCCTTTGCGGTTGATATTAAGTATTTTCTCCTTTTTCAACTGGTTCAGAACCCGGTTGACAGATTCTCGCGACATTCCAAGCATGTTTGCAAGATCCTGGTGGGTCAAGGGAATGGAAATCAGTATGCCGTCTTCTTTGACAATGCCGTATTCCTGAACCAGTCGCAATAGGGACATAACCACTTTTTGGTGAACATCTCCGGAAATTACTACTTGCAAGCGACTTTGCAACTGAAGTATTTTTCTGGCCATGATTTTCATGACCGATTTGGCCATTTGCGGATTTGAATTTAACAAACGGTCAAAATCCTTGATAGAGATGGCCAGCAATTTGCAATCGGTAATGGTTTGTGCTGTTCCCGGATATGGTGAGTCGTCAAAGAATCCCACATGCGGAAACATATCCCCTTTTTGCAGCAGGGTGATCACCTGTTCGTTGCCGTTGTTATCCACTCTGGTTATTTTGATACTGCCAGATTGGATAAAGTAAATGGTTGTCCTCTCCTGTGCTTCCACAAAAATCGTTGAATTCCTGGGATAATGGCGCAAATCGGTAATCTGGGCGATTTTACCCAGCTCCTCCTCTGTCATTTCACTGAACAAAGATACACGTCGTAAAAAATTGATTTTACTGTCCATCAGTTGCTACCTCCTTCTTTAACCCATTTCATCTTAATGACAAAAAAACAGACTATCCAGGATTACCCTATATTTACAAGCCAACAATCACATTGACGAATTTGCATCTCAGGGCGTAAAGACAGGGAAAAAGCGGATGGTTCCTTGAATACACATTTAATAATAATATTAACACAAAGTGCAATGAGAAATCTTTTCATAAAAGAGGATATAAAAGGGATTCTGGTGCATGAAAAACAAGCAGCTGTCAAGCTGTTCGGAAATGGTTTCCCCAGAATTGTACCAATGTTTGACAATCAGGTAAACATTATATTGATAATTGATGAAAATATATGTTTTTATGATATTTATCACAGCTTATTTTTTCGGTAAAACGTATTCTTAATAAGTAAACCACATCTTTTTTAATATCTGTATATCGTACCTGGCTGATTACGCACAGTTATTTTCTATACATTTAATAAATTAAACCAAATATTTTGTAAAAATAACTTATTTAAGATAAAAATATTTCTGTTGTTATACCGGAAAAAGGCTGGAGGGCTGGAGATTAACAAGGCTGTCTGGTTCCAATTGGGGGGATTGCATGAAGGATACACAGATTTTCAGCAAGCATGACGGTTATCCCCGGGTGCATGTAATCGGATATATCGTGTCTGTATTTATAACCCTGCTTGTATGTTGGTTTGCACTTGTTGCCCGTTTTCCCTGGAAGGAGACTGTTATGATCTTGCTGGTGCTTGCCGCTTCTCAGTTACTGATTCACCTGATATTTTTTATGCGTATGGCAGGAAGATATAGCAGCCGTTATCATGCTTTTGCCATTGCGCTGGGTTTTTTGTTCGTGTTCACGGTAATGGTTGGATCGGTATGGTTTGTAAAGGCTGATTACTTTTAATGGCTTAAGCAATAAAGGCTGTTGTCCAGGACAAGCAGATAGTCTGGACAGAGAAAGATTTTTGCCTGTTCTGAAACGAAAGTGACCGGGAGCTTTTAAGCAGGTGAAAAATAGAAAACGAAGGAAGAAGCGGGAAGCTGTTGAGAACAGCAGTGACTTGACCAGCTTTTTTCCAGGCGGATTCCGACAGGCAGGCCAAAATGAAAAATTCCCGGCTATATTGTGTTCAAATTCGTAAAAATATCCGACTGAAAAAAATTGATATTTCTAGTAAAAAAAGGTTGGATTTCAAAACCATGTGATGTGATTCGCGTTTCGAAACCGGTATTTTTGTTAAGATAGGATTGTGCAGTACGCTAACCAGCATAAGAGGATGTGATTATAGATGCAGGTTTTGGCAAAAGAACGGGATTACAACGTTAATCCGTTTATTGTAATTTGGGAAGTAACAAGAGCTTGCGCTTTAAAATGTCTGCATTGCCGTGCAGAGGCACAATATAAACGGGATCCAAGGGAACTTACCTTTGAAGAAGGCAAACGGTTGATTGATGAAATCGCCATGCTGGATTCGCCGCTTTTGGTTTTTACCGGTGGCGATCCGTTTATGCGCCCTGACCTGTTTGATCTGGCGCAATATGCGATCGAAGAAAAGAAATTGCCTGTTTCCATGACGCCCAGCGCAACCCCCAAGGTAACACGCAGGGCCATTGAAAAAGCAAAAGAAGTAAACCTTTCCCGCTGGGCATTCAGCCTGGATGGTTCTTGTGCCGAAATTCATGACCATTTCAGAGGAACAAAGGGTTCCTTTGATTTGACAATGAGGGCGATCGACTACTTGAAAGAGCTGGAGATTCCGATTCAGATCAATACGACGGTTTCCAGATACAACCTTGATGATTTGCCAAATATTGCCCAAAAAGTGAATGAACTGAATACTGTATTATGGAGTGTATTCTTTCTTGTTCCGACAGGCAGGGGGTTGCAAAAAGATATGATTTCCGCGGACGAGCATGAACAGGTGATGAAATGGCTTTATCAGATCAGCCAGACGATGCCATATGGGGTCAAAGTAACAGAAGCACCGCATTATCGACGTGTCTTTTTGCAAGAAAGCAGGGAAAAAGGAAAAGAGATAGCAATCCCCTCCGGAAAAAAACGGAAAGATCTTTTGGGAAGAGCTCCCAAAGGCGTAAACGATGGTGACGGCTTTGTATTTATCAGTCATATTGGAGATGTGTATCCGAGCGGATTTTTGCCGCTTGTGTGTGGAAACGTGAGACAGGAACCCTTGTGGAAAATCTACCGGGAGTCTCCGATTCTGAAACAGTTGCGTGACAAATCCCTGCTGAAGGGAAAATGCGGGGTTTGTGAATTTAATAAAATATGTGGAGGATCACGTTCCAGAGCATATGCGATAACGGGGGACTACCTGGAAAGTGATCCGTACTGCGCCTATATTCCCGTCAAAATGCGGAATCAAACCGCTCAGCGTGAAGAATAGATTTTTGTGATTTGAAAACGGGAAGGTTCCCCATTCAAGGGAAGCAGATGAAGACAAGGGTTGTTGATAGCGGAAACACAGAAAAACTGCCCTCCGGGGGAAAACCGGGAAACTGCATGAGACTTGGCTGGAGATTGAACTGATTACCGTCAGATGTAGCGGGAAACTTTGCTGCTTCAGTCTATAATGGATTGTAAAGGCCTGTTTATGATC
>JBAVDL010000272.1:0-4295 GCA_049587175.1 Thermoactinomyces sp. | reverse complement strand
ACGTAATTCGTTATGCCATAACAAATGATGGCGAGGAACTTCTCTCCAGTATCGCCCGCTATATACACACCAATAATGGTGGGAAAGTGCAGTTCCTGGAACCTGATCTGCGCAAAATCCGGCGCATGCCGGAACCGGTAAAACAAATGGCTGAAGTGGAAACCGCCATCAGAAAAGAAGGGGCACGCCTGGCAAACGAAATAAAATAAACGTTGCCGGAAAAGCATTCTGCCTTTTATTGCCGCCGGAAAAAACACGACTTTCATCTTTGTCTTTTTGAAAAATCGGGTTAAAATAAATAGATTAAGATAATTTGGGAGTGGTTATAGTGGCAATAAAAGGTGAAATCATACTGGAAAACGGCGGGAAAATCCAAATTGATTTTTTTCCGGAAGATGCTCCGATCACGGTAAATAACTTTTGCAAACTGGCAAAGCAGGGGTTCTACAACGGCTTGAACTTTCATCGGGTTATTCCGGGATTTGTCAGCCAGGGCGGATGCCCCAACGGGTTGGGAAATGGAGACGCGGGATATACGATTCCTTGTGAAACGGAAAACAATCCGCATCGCCACGTAACCGGCGCCGTTTCCATGGCCCACCGGGGAAAGGATACAGGTTCGTGCCAATTTTTTATCGTGCATGAACCCCAGCCGCATCTGGATGGAGTTCACACCGTATTCGGCATAGTCACAAGCGGCATGGAACATGTTTTGGCCATGCGTCCGGGTACAGTGATGAAAGAAGTAAAAGTGTGGGAAGAATAATCCGATTAAAAAACTGCCGGCCTTGTACCAAAGGCCGGCAGTTTTTTCCCAGCAGCGCTCACTTGACGGCTGGCACTTTCTTTTGACAATGATAAATGCGAGCTATTCCCGACGAAATGGTTTCCGCATAGCGATCAAGGAAATCGGGATCAGACAGCAGATGGTTTTCCCGCATATGGGTGATATATAAAGAAGCAATTGTGATTGCAGGCATCTTTACATCCCGCAACTCCTGAAGTCTCCCCCAGACTGTCTCCGTATCATTTTTTTTGCCAAGATCCACCACGCCATACTTTCGCAAAAAATTTGCAAGTTGATTATGAAGCCAACACTGTATCTGCCTTGATTTCAATCCCGCCGTGACACTGACATATGAGGCAAACCCGCACAAGGCCGGATCGGGCGAAGCATTGGTATGAATACTTAAAAATAAGTCCGCATTTTGCCGGTTGGCCCATTTGCTTCTTTCACTGGCATTTACATACATATCGACAGAGCGTGTCATGGTGACAGATATATCATGATATTCAAGGAGTTTGCGCCGGACCCGAAATGCAATCTCCAGACAGATATCCTTTTCAAACAGGGAATATCCGACAGAACCGCAATCACTTCCGCCATGTCCCGGGTCGAGACACACCAACATGATTTTCACCTCACATAGAGACCATGCTCGTTGTTCACTCACTTTTTCCCCTGATATGTATTTACCAAACAAGAAATTCAAAAAAGATTCAATAAAACAGGCATAAAAAAATTTCCCGGTCTGTACTTGCCCCGGCATGCCTCGGAAAACAGTCTTCGGAGGCATTTCTTCCTCTGTCCGGGAAAGGGAACTGATTCGTTCTTGAACCAGTTTCCCGGACTTTTTCAATATACGTAGCTCAAAAACTTTCCCATACAGTTACCTGCTCCAAAGGCAACCGTGGTGTCGGACGGGCGGAAGAAGCCCTTTTCCCGATTGTAATCAGCATAACAGGAACATACCGTTTGGGAACCTGAAATGCTTCAATCAATTTTTGGCGATCAAAGCCTCCAATCGGGCATGTGTCATACCCTTTGGCTTTCGCAGTCAGCATGATTTGCATGGCTGCCAGGCCGGCATTAAGCATGGCTTCATCACGAGCAAAACGGGGGTTATTCCGGTAAGCGTCATCAACCTGGCCAATCATCAGATCATGAATTTCCTGTGTAATTTTACCTTCCTTCAAAGACTGTCCGTATATCTCCCTGGCTGTCTCATTGGCCTCCAGGTCTCCCAAAACAACGACTGTAGCTGCTGCCTCAGTTACTTGCGCCTGATTATTGGCAATGGAGCGCAAACGTTCTTTCATATCCCTGGAAGTAATTACCAAAAACCGCCAATGCTGCAAATTCCATGATGAAGGAGCGGTCGTGGCAATCTCCAGTATTTCATTCAGTTCCTCCCGCGGGATACTTGCCTCTTTATCATACCTGCGGACACTGGTCCGTGCTTTCATCACTTCAATAACACTTGCATGTTCCATGCATATCCACCCCTATGACTAAATAGTAATAAAAATTATCCTTTTATACTACTAATTATTATAAAAAGCCTGGCAAATATCTTTGTGCATATCCAACCAAACAGAAAATTGTTCCGGGGCAGACAAAAAAAGCTTGCCTGATCCGGCCAGCAAATGACAGGATTCCAACATTCCAGATCCTGAAGTCATTGTGAAGAGTTGTTTTATATGCTTCTCCGGGCTGTACAAAAACATACCCGGGGATAGTAAAAATACAGACCAGAAACGCTTGGTTTGTACAGCTTTACGATAAAAGCGTGAGAAAGCCATTTTTACAGACTGGTTCACAGGAACCATCCAAATAATTGACCGTTTGCGGGCAAATCTGCCAACACCGTCCCTTCATTTATTTGCATAAAGGTACAGTGTTATGCACGGATTGTTCCGAAGCAGTAAATACACAAAGCAAGGCGCACCAATCAGGGAGCCCTGATTCCTGCTTCTATGTCCTCCGGTTGGAGAAAGTTGCGACTGACTGTTTAAACGTATAAGAAAGTTTTCCTGTTTCCAAGAATATAGCTGAATACCTTGAAACAGATATGAAAAAATTTTATATTATTATTATAATAATAATCTCGGAAGGAGTACGATATATATTATTCAAAATCACCAGATTATTATTTATAAAAATAATAATCCTTTTTGAGGTGATATCTTGATTACTCTTGGAAATGCTTTAAGGTCCTATGCCCGATTTTATCCTGCGCAAGAGGCACTGATCTCCCCCGGTTTTCGCATCAGTTACCAAGAATACGAATCATTAACCAACCAATATGCTCACTATCTCCTAGCGCAAGGCGTAAAAAAAGGGGATCGGGTTCCTTTTTTAATTGGAGTAAATGCTTCTTTTGCCCTCACGGTATTGGCATTGGCAAAAATCGGAGCCATTGCTGTACCTGTCAACTATCGCTGGAGTAAAAAATTGATTGATTGGGCAATCGACAATTTGGACGCCAATTATGTCCTTGTGGAAGATCAATACTGCCACTTCGTTCAAGATCGCATAGAATCGGGGAAATTGGGTTACACATTGGTGTGCGAACACCATGAAGTGAGTGTTAATCTTTTAGAGAAGTTAAAAAGATATCCAACCACCCCGCCTGATATCGAAGTGAAACCCGAAGACCCCTGTTCCATTTCGGGAACGACAGGAAAGCCCAAAGGAGTTGTCTCCTCACATAATTCGTTCTTTGCGAGTGGACATAATTGTACCGTATTTGCTATCGATATGTATTCACGTCATCTGGTAGTCACACCACCCTTCCATATTTCAGGGTTTGCACCTGTTTGTTTTCAATCCTATTTAGGATTATCTCTCGTCTTTCTGCCGCAATTAAATCCAGAAACCTTGCTAGATATGATAGAAATAGAAAATGTAAACACTGCCTTTTTACCTCCCAACCTTCTTGGTGTTTTATTACCGACTATTTATAAAAGAAATTCTCCCCTCCCTTCTCTCAAACGATTTGTATCTGGTACCACCAAAGTGCCTGAAAGTGTTATCAGGGATTACGAATCGCTCGGATTTGAATTGGCTCAAGCCTATGGCGCTACAGAATTAAATGGAATTATCTCCTGTTGGCACCCAAAGCATGGCTATGAAAAAATACACACAGTCGGGAAGGTTCATTTATTTCCTGAAATTAAAATACTCGACCCCGAAACCAGAGAAGAGGTTCCTCCAGGAGAGATCGGAGAAATTTCTTTGCGAGGACCGCAACTTTTTAAAGAATACTGGAAAAACCCGGAGGAAACCAAAAAAGCCTTTTATCAGGATTGGTTTTTGACTGGAGATGCCGGGCGAATCGATGAACAAGGCTTTATTGAAATCGTCGACCGCTATAAAGATGTGATTTTCTTTTCCGGATTTGGCGGAATTTTCCCAGGTGAGATAGAAGACGTAATACGAGAAATGGAAGAAATTGAGGATGTTAGCGTAGCAGGTATCCATCATCCCAAATGGGCCGAGTTTCCGTGTGCGT
>JBAVDL010000271.1:0-1790 GCA_049587175.1 Thermoactinomyces sp. | reverse complement strand
GCTCCACTTCGCGCACATGGGAAGGCGTCCCGCTGATGATCAGACGGTCGCCCACCCTCAGCACCGTATCCCCCCGCGGCATGACCACTTCCCCGTCGCGATAGATGCGGATAATCAGAGTGTCGCCGATGAAGGGAAGATCCCGGATGCGCCGGCCGTCGAACTCGTGATTGTACAGGGGGACCTCCTGCAGATACCCCTCGCTCTCGGAGACGAGCCGAACCAGCGAAGGATGCTCGATCAGGGAGCGGAGGAGCGTCTTGTTGGCGAAGAAGCTGGAAATCAACCGGATGCGGGAATCCTCGGGCAGGCCTGCTTCCGTTTTGTTTTCCACCCGGGCGATGATCCGTTCCACTCCCTGCCGTTCCGCCTCCAGGGCCAGCCGGAGGTTTTTGCTGTCATCGGCGGTGAACAGAACCACGATGTCGCTGGAAAACACCCCGTGCGACTCCAGATGTTCCCGTTCCACGCCGGGCAATTGTACGATGGCAAAGGGGCGTTCGTTCATGACCTCCAGATTGGATTTGTCCGAACCGTAGAGCGTGACTTCGTACCGATCCCTGACCAAATCCCGGGCAAGCGCCAGGGTGACCGCGTTGATGCCGACCAGGGAGACCTTCGTCCGCCGCTCCTCGCGATCGTCCGGCATCAGCCGTTGGAACAGCACGGGGGAGACCAGGGTGGCGATCACCGCGGACAACACCAGCGCGGTGTTCATCGTCTGATCGAGAATCCCCATCTCCTGGCCCACCTTCGCCGCCGCGATGACCAAGCTCAGGGTGCAGCTGAGCAGCACTCCGGAGGCGATCGACTCCCTCCAGGAAAACCACCGGCGGAAAAGGGGAACGACCAGGGTCCTTGAAACATAGAAGGCCAAAAGCAAAAGCGGAAGCACGGTCAAGGCCTTCGTATCCCGCGCCAGAGCGATCAGATCCAATTCGGCCCCCACCATCACAAAAAAGATGGGGATCAAAAAGCCGTACCCAAAGGCATTGAGCTGCCGCACAAAGGATTTGTCCGGGGACATGAGGGAAACGATCACGCCGGCGAGAAAGGCACCCAGGATGTTTTCCGCCCCGACCCCTTCCGACACCGCCACAAAAAACAGGATCAGCGCAAAAACGCCCCGCGTGCCGATGGAAATGGTCTCTCTTCCGACCTTTTCCGGAATTCGGGACGCCCGGAAGAGGCGGACCAGGCGGTAGACGACGAAAAAAACGACGAAGAGCAGCAACAGCCACAGGGTGTTGAAGACTCCCTCCTCCGTGCGGCGCAGGGAGACCAGAACCGCCAGCAACAGCATCGTGCAAAAATCGGCGATGACGGCGGTAAGCAACACGGATTGCCCGAGCGGATCATTGAGAAGCCCCTTGTCCTTCAGCACCGGCAAGGTGATGCTGACGGAAATGGTGGAAATGATCAACGTCATGAAAAAGATGTCCTTCACATACCCCAGGCCGTAGATGACCCACGACAGTCCCAGGGATAGGAGCAAAATTCCGAGGTAGCCGGCGATGCCGATCACAAGCGGATTTCCGCGCTTGCCGGAGTGCTTCCGACTCTTCAAAATCAGGTCGAAATCGATCTCCAGCCCGCTCAGAAACATCAGATAGATGATGCCCAACATGGACAAAAGCTGCAGCAGATGGTCCTCATGAATCAGTTGAAGGCCGCTTTTTCCCAGCACCGCTCCGACGATGATTTCCGCCACCACGACGGGGATCCAGTTCATCTTCAGGCGGTGCAGCGCGATCGGAACAAAAAAAGAGACGAGAACCACGATCATGAGG
>JBAVDL010000270.1:0-10076 GCA_049587175.1 Thermoactinomyces sp. | reverse complement strand
TGACTGAGGAAGAAGTGCCGGAGATCATAATCTTTCTGGTGAATGCCGACCAACTTTCTGCTTTGGTGTTTTTTGCCAATTACGACAAGCCTGCCCAGGATAATGTCAAAGTTGATTTTGCTTCCGGTTGCAGTCAGGCAATACTCTACACAATGGAACAAGCGAACCTGGAGAACCCCAAGTGTGTGATCGGTTTTACCGACCCCTCCGCCCGCAAATTTATCGATAAAGATATTCTTTCATTCAGTATACCGTACAAACGTTTTTTGGAATTGGAGGAACAGGTTGAAGAAAGCTTTTTAACCAAAAAAACCTGGTTACAAATAGCCGAAAGAATTTAGGAAACGGATGATCTTCTTTTCATAGTCGGTGATGAAGGTTGTTTATTAATGGAAGAGAACCGGCAAACCCATAAATACGGAATAAACAAATCTGCGGCGGGGACAAAAAGAAACTTTCAGGCGATGTCGGGAGTTTCCATTTATTTGTCCCTGTTTTGTATTACTTTCACAAAAGGGGGTTGGATACCGGGATGCCGAATGTACCTGTCTTTTTTGTGCCAAACTACAGAAGAATATTTTGGAAATTATTCATTGATCTTTGAAAAGGGGGAGTAAAGTTGCTGAATTTTATTGGCTGTGGAAATGCGTTTAACACCGAACTGGGGAATAATGCAGCATTTGTTAAAAAAGAGAATGTGCTGTTTTTAATTGATTGCGGAAGTACTACTTTTGACAGATTGAAAAAAAGCAATATGTTAAGGGGTGTGCAATATGTCTGTGTCATTCTGACCCATACCCATGCTGACCATATAGGCTCGTTAGGAGACCTGATTGCGTATGGATATTACTCCATGGGCAAAACAGGGGAACCGAACGTGTATGTTCTGGCGCCCTATCCATTGCAGATTGGTGCTTTGTTGAAAATGATGGGCGTAAAAGAGGGGATTTATAAATTGACTCAATTCCATGAGACCATAGGATTTCATCTGCATCATTTTCATATTGATCTGGAAGCTGTTCCGGTAAAACATGTAAAAGAAATGAACTGCTATGGCTATATCATTCACTATGAAAACAAAACCATTTATTACAGTGGCGATTGTTGCGAGATCCCGCAAAGAATAATCGATAAACTGCACAATGGTGCCATCGATTTGTTTTATCAGGATACATGCAAAGCCGATTATGAAGACAATGTCCATTTGTCGTTAAAAAAGCTGACCCAATTAGTTGACCGGAAAGCAAGAGACAAAGTTTATTGCATGCACCTTGACAGCGGCTTTGATGAAAAAAAAGCAAAGGAATTGGGATTTCATGTAGTTTCCCCCGTGGGTTCAGATCCAGAGGCATAAAACCGTTTTGGATTTAGTTATTGAAACGGATTTCAGAAGCAACGAAACGATCGTTTACTGTAAAATAGGAGTTGTTATCTGAAATTTCCAAACGGGGGAGTTGTTTTATGTCGACGGAACGCTTTACCGCACCTGTCACCATTCACCTGTTTTTTGTTCAAAATGACAGGATTTTGTTGCTTCGTCGCTGCAATACCGGATACGAGGATGGAAATTATTCAG
Organism: Thermoactinomyces sp.; assembly: GCA_049587175.1. Lineage (GTDB taxonomy): Bacteria > Bacillota > Bacilli > Thermoactinomycetales > Thermoactinomycetaceae > Thermoactinomyces. The sequence goes on along the minus strand of JBAVDL010000270.1, from coordinate 8,500 downwards.
TGGTTGCAGGACATCTGGATGGCGGCGAGACGATTAAACAGGCAGCCGTTCGGGAAGCCAGGGAAGAAGCCGGAGTTGGGCTGAAAGAAGAAGATATAGAGATTGCAGGGGTTATGCACAGAAAAGCGGATGATGAACGGGTGGACTTTTTTGCTGTCGTTACAAAATGGGAAGGAAAAATCCAAAATATGGAGCCCCATAAATGTGATGACTTGCGGTTTTTTCCGTTAAATGAACTGCCTGCCAATATCATTCCTTATATTCTCCGGGCGATCAACAACTATAAAAAAGGAAGTTGGTTTGACAGTTTTGGCTGGTGAGGAAAAATGTTTGAGGACGGCGGTTTCTGTATGTTGCCGTCTTTTTTGTGTTAAACTGGAAAAGAATATTTTGGAAAATGATCTCGTCCAAAATCATCTGATTCAGGAGGAATTTTCATGTGCGCTGAGCCGGTTAATCATAGAAAACCAAACCGCTTGATTGATGAGAAATCGCCTTATCTTCTCCAGCATGCCTACAATCCTGTTGATTGGTATCCATGGGGAAAAGAGGCGCTGGAGAAAGCAAAAAAGGAAAATAAACCTGTTTTTTTGAGCATTGGCTACAGTACCTGCCATTGGTGCCATGTGATGGCAAGGGAATCGTTTGAGGATGAAGAAGTGGCAAGGATTTTAAATGAAGGATTTGTATCCGTCAAGGTGGATCGGGAAGAACGGCCTGATGTGGATCAGGTATATATGACGGTTTGCCAGGCAATGACGGGACAGGGGGGATGGCCGCTGACGATTGTTATGACACCGGAGCAAAAGCCCTTTTTTGCCGGAACCTATCTGCCAAAACAGGCCATGTACGGGCGGATGGGTTTAATTGATCTTCTGGAACGGATTTCAAAGCTGTGGAAAGAAGAACGGACCCGGGCTTATGAAGTAGGTAACCGGATTGCAGAAGCGGTCAAAGAATATCTGAATTCGGCCGAAGCCGGAGAAGTGCAGATTGAGATTGCCGATCATGCCTATGAACAGTTTGCCAGCCAGTTTGACGAGGACTATGGCGGATTTGGCGGTGCTCCCAAGTTTCCCCGTCCCCATGATCTGCTGTTTCTGCTTCGTTATTACCGGCGTACGAAAGAAACGGAAGCATTGCAAATGGTGACCACTACGCTTGATGCGATGCGCCAGGGCGGAATTTTTGACCATTTGGGATATGGATTTGCCCGTTATGCGGTTGACCGGGAGTGGCTGGTTCCCCACTTTGAAAAGATGCTTTATGACAATGCTTTGCTGGCACTGGCTTATCTGGAAACGTATCAGGTAACGGAGGAAGAACGCTATGCGGATGTGGCCCGGGAAATATTCCAATACATACTCAGGGACATGAAGTCGCCGGAAGGCGCTTTTTATTCAGCGGAAGATGCCGATTCGGAAGGAGTGGAAGGAAAGTTTTATGTCTGGACTCCCGGAGAAATTGCGGAAGTGCTGGGTGAGGACGATGCCCGGATTTTTTGCCGGGTTTACGGAGTGACGGAAGAAGGAAATTTTGAGCGGCAGACGAGTATCTTGAACCAGATTGGCGTCCGTCTGGATGAGGTGGCGAAAGCTTTCGGGCTGTCACTTGAGGAATTGCAACAGAAATTGGCCCGGTGCCGCCAGCAATTGTTTACAGCCAGGGAAAAACGCGTACATCCGGGAAAAGACGATAAAATTCTCACATCCTGGAATGGATTGATGATTGCAGCTCTGGCCAGGGGAGCAAGAGTGCTCGGAGAGATGAAGTATGCGGATGCAGCGGCCGGGGCGGCCCGGTTTATCTTTAAGCGATTGATGCGGGAAGACGGGCGTCTGCTGGCTCGTTATCGTGACGGAGAAGCCGCCTATCCTGGCTATCTGGATGATTATGCGTTTCTGGTCTGGGGGTTGATGGAACTGTATGAGGCAACGTTTCAGCAGGACTACCTGGAGCGGGCGCTTTCCCTGACGCATGAAATGTTGGAACTCTTTGGGGATAAAGACCATGGCGGGCTATATTTTTATGGAAAAGATGCTGAGTCTCTGTTTGCCCGTCCAAAAGAAATTTATGATGGAGCGATGCCATCCGGCAACTCTGTTGCAGCCCTGAATCTGATCCGGTTGGCCCGTCTGACGGCAGATGAATCCCTGCTTCAGGAAGCAAACAGGCAGATTCAGGCATTTGCCAAAGCTGTTGAAGCTTCCCCCATTTCCTATTCGTTCTATCTGATCGCTTTGCTGTTTGCGGAGGGGCCAAGCAAGGAGATAGTCATTTCCGGACCACTTGGTGATAAGAGAACGAAGGAAATGATCCGGCTGGTGCAGACTGCTTATTTGCCGGAAGCCGTGATTGCCTTTAACCCCCGGGAAGATGAAGCCGGAACGATGAAATTTTTTCATCCCGAAACGGAGGAGAAACCCGGGCAATCAACGGTGCCGAAGGTTTATATTTGCGAAAACCATGCTTGCCAGGCGCCCGTCTCGGATGTGGAGGCCTTGAAAAAACTGTTGCGGTAAAAGGAACGAGCTCCGCCAATTATATCTGCGGAGCTCGTTCAAATTTATTCTTTGTACAGAATAATCTTGAGGTGTACGGATTTTTGGGATGTTGATGCATCGACTCTAACCCGCTTTATCAGAAACCCCTGTTTCTGGATGATGAAATCATAGGTACCGACGGGAACATACCAGATAAAATTCCCTTGTTCGTCAGTTAACCTGGCGATTTCCGGAATGGGGCCGCCTGTTTTTCCCCTTGGTTGCGGGAAAACCAACGCCTGGGCAACAGGAAAACCGGTTGCATCGGTTACGGTTCCCGTTACTTTTACTTTGTCTGCCTGTGTGGAACCGGAAGATCCTTCGCAGCCGACCAGCAAAGAAAAGCATAAGCTGAAAAGCAGTAAAGCCAACCCTTTTTTTGACTTGAACAACGGAGATATCCTCCTTCAGGAGAGGAAAACCGCTCCCTCAAAGACTGCGGGTATATTTATGACGGTTGTGTCAGGTAAAAAGTTCCATTTTACTGGTTTTTCCATATGTTTAGATTATTGAATACCTGTTTGGTGATACGTGTTCCGCGATTGCTGTTTTTCTCCCCGTAAACTCCGTTAACATGGATGGCCAGACTGCAAACACCGCAACTTTGGTAACTGCCCTGATATACGGGGGATCCGCTTTGTCCGGCATAGGTATCGTTGTTGTAGAGCAGCTTGTATGAAGTGGTTTCCCGGATTTGATCCCAATGTTCCCACTGTGTGCCGTAATCCTTATCGCCAGGGTATCCGCTTACATTTACCCTGATGCCGTTAAGGGATCCGCTTTGCCAGCGGTAGCCAAACCATCCCGTTTGTTTTCCCAGGTTTTCATCCAGTTTGATCGCACCATAGTCATAGTTGTGATTTCCCTGGGCGGTCCATCCTGTTACAGAATAAAACCGTTTGGCATTGGCCGAACCGTAGGGTGCCTTGTTACCGTCGCGCCCGGGATAGATTCTGGCCCACGATGCCCATTGTTTCTGGTCCGGATCATAGACACAATGGCCGGCAGTAGCGACCGTATCAGGGCCGATCATCCAGCCGGTGCAATTGCCGATATCGCTTTCGATATGTACAATGGCCCGATAGGGATAAGCAGTAGTATCTTTTACACGGGTCCGGTTATCGGAACCGATAATCGACTCGGTAGAAGCTTCACCCGAGGTTGCCGACCGGGATTGTTGATTGCCGGAAACAAACTTTTCCCTCTCTTGCACGTTGTTGCCTTTAGCCCCTTTGCTATAAGCGCCGTTATCTGTCTGTATGATGTCATTTGCGGGCACATTCGTGTTGATCCGGCTTCCGTCACTGGATACGGGTGTATGAGGATTGTTCGAGGATGCGGAAACAGGCTTGGCAAAAATGGAGGTGCCAGGAATGATTGCGACAAACCCTGCCAAAACGATGGCGATAAAGCGAAAAAAAAGGGAATTTCTCACCTTTATCCTCCTTAAAAAGTGCCGTAATTTGTTACGAAAATATTATAAAAAAACCAAAGAATCCTTACAATCGGGAAAGGAGCACAGAAAACGGAAGTTGCAAGACGATGGCAGATATTTTCTGCCTCATTTCCGGATACAGGGACAATATCAAGGATATGAAAAATAAACGGTTCTGCTGGACTGGTATTGTTTTTTCCTCCGGACTGGTCTGTTTTCCATGTAATGGGGAAAAGCCTGAAAGTTTGGGCTTTCAGGCATTGTCTGATTCCATTCCCATATGGAAAGAATGCGGCTTGAAAGAAATGAGTCGACCGGTCACATGAAAAATGCGATGCGGTTTGTCTTGGTGGCCGTTTTCCGAAATCCAGGCATAACCGAGCAACTTGGCTTCATCATCATTTGTTGCGTTGATTGGACCATCGTACAACAGATCACCATCGACGTTATATACCGTCATATGGTACACAGGTTCAATCACCTCGAAAAAATGGGAATATACCTTTATTATAACACTTTTCAAACTTGTGTGGATTCTGATAAAAGGTAACCGGAAGCGTCAATAATTTTCCGGAGTTCTTTGCGCAGGATGCGTTCCACTTCAGCCTGTTTTCCGTTTTCGCAACGGGCCTGAATCCGAACGACAGATGCCTGCGGTGTGACGTCAATGACACCAAGCACTTGCGGGCCTTCCATTACCCCATCCAGCTTATCAGCGATCTGCCGGCAATGTTCCTGCAAATGGGCAATCGCTTCATCCAGGTCGTTATGGGAAGCCAGTGGCAGATCCACCTTTGCCAGCCGAAAGCCGCGGGAATGATTGGTCAAGGATTTGATTTCCCGGTTCAGAATAAAATGCAAGTCTCCTTCCTGATCCCGTATTTTTAGCACGCGCAGTCCTATGTGTTCGACGGTTCCGGAAAAACCGTTTACGGTTACATCTTCTCCAACCTGTACCTGATCTTCCAGCAAAATAAAAAATCCGGATACAATGTCGGTTACCAGATCCTTGGCGCCAAAGCCGATGGCCAGACCCAACACACCCGCACTTGCCAAAAGAGCGGAGACATTGATATGAAATTGGTCCAGGATGGCAACAAAAGCGATAAAAATGATGACATAGGTGACGGTATTGACGAGAATGCTCTGAATGGTTTTGACCCGCTGCTGCGTATTTTTTCCCAGACGGGTGTGGATCGTCATGCGGGTAATCATTTTACGGGCAATAACGATTCCGATAACCGTAAGCAGGATGATGATTCCAACGGCCAGAAGCGATGCGGCAATCGATGCCCAATTGATATCTGAAAGGGAGAAAATATTCATCATGATGACCTCCATGTTTCGTATTGCGAAATAATTGGGAAAGAAATATAATTTTCTAGTATCTTATTTGCAGGGAAGGCGAGAATATGACGCGTTCATGGTCTGCCCGGACATTCCGCTTGATGGTCTGGATTGTTTGTGTTGCTGGAATAACGCAAGGTTTGTTGATTCCGCTACTGACAATGCTGTTGGAAGAAAAGGGCATCGATGCCGGCTCCAACGGATTAAGCGCTTCGGCATTATATATCGGAATATTGATTGCATCCCCCCTTGGACCGGTGGTTGTCCGGCGTTTTGGAATAAAGAAAGCCATTTTATTGGGACTGTCCATTGTCACGCTTGCTACCGGTTTTTTCCCGGTTTTCTCCGGATTTTGGATATGGACCGGATTGCGGATGATTGTCGGGATTGGTGACAGTTTTCTCCATTATGCGACCCAGTTATGGATTACCATGAATGCGCCCGGACAAGAGCGGGGCCGTCGCATTTCCCAATATGGTTTTGCATATGGCCTGGGTTTTGGAATCGGTCCCTTGGGGCTCAATCTGTTGGCATTCAGTCAGGCAGCGCCGTTTCTGACCGCTTTGGCAATTCTGGGAATCTCTTTTTATCTGGCCATCCGGCTCAAGTTGGCTGCATCTCCTGTGGAGACCCTGAAAGAACGGGAAACGGGAAAAGGGCATATACAACTGGGGACAGTTTACCGGTTTGGTTTCATTGCTTTCTGTTCACCGCTTGTTTACGGATTGTTGGAAACAGCTCTGACCGGGAATTTCCCTGTTGTCGGCTTGCGTGAAGGAATTGATAAAAGCTGGATTTCCTTGCTGATTTCAGCATTTGTTTGGGGAAGTCTCCTGTTTCAGGTGCCGCTTGGTGTAATCGGCGATCGGATCGGGCGCAAAAATCTGCTTTTGATTGTCTGTTCTGCCGGTGCAGCGGGAATGTTTCTGATTCCGCTGATTTTGCCGAATGTACTTTATTTGTTTATTGCCTTTATGCTGCTCGGCGGGCTCGTCGGATCATTGTTTTCGTTGGGGCTTGCGTTTGCTGCTGATTTGTTGCCTACCCGTTTTTTGCCGGTGGCCAATGTGATCGCTTCGGTTCATTTCAGCATTGGCAGCATTATTGGACCGTATACGGGCGGGCTCCTGATTGAAAAAGCAGGAGGGAAAGCCTTGTTTGCCCTGATTGGATGTGTTCTGGCCGGTTACGTATGCATAATGATTCTGGAGAAAATCCTGAACAGATCAAATCGGGTCAGACAGACTGACCGGCAAGCGGTATAAAGATTGGCACAAAGCTGTTTTTTGTTAATAGTTTCGCTGTTTCCATCCTTCTCCCTGAAGATAGAGCGGAATGGTTCGTCCATGGGTTTCAATTACCGGGTTTTTAATATACCATCCGCGCCCGTTTACCGTTTCGTCTGTTTGGTAGTGAAAACGGATAAAGCGGGCTTTTGCGGGAACAGGAATGGAAAGCGAAATCCAGCCGGGGCTGCTTCCCGTGAACGTTTTTGGGCTTAACCTCTGCCAGTGCATGCCGTCATTTGATATTTCAATCGTGCCCTGGTCCATTCCCTGCTCAATCCGGTACCAGGTGGAAAAACGAAGTGTCCGCTCACCTGACAGGAGCGGAAGAGAGGCGACGAGCGAACGGGAAAGCTGGTCACCATATCCTGAAAACCAGACGGGGATTTTCCCGGGGATTCTTACCGGAATGGCATCTGCTGTCATCCGGGCAATTTCCCGGCGCAAAGGGTTGGCAGAAACCGTCTCCCGTGTGGGATGAACCCGATTGGTCAGGAGAATGGTGATGGTTCCGTGGCTGCGGTGGATTACGAGCGATGTTCCGGTAAAGCCGGTGTGCCCCATGGTTTCAGGGCTTGCCAGGGCATCCATATACCATCCCTGGTTTAATTCCCATCCCAGTCCATGGTCATGGCCAGTTGATGGCGTTCCGTAATTTTTTTCCATCAGACGAACCGTTTCTTTTTTTAGGATCCGGGTGGAGCCATATTTTCCGTCCATCAAAAACATATGGGCAAAGACGGCCAGGTCACGGGCTGTTGAAAAAAGACCGGCATGTCCTGCAACACCGTCCAGTGCGGCGGCATTTTCATCATGGACTTCCCCCCAGACCAGGGTTCGTCCTGTCCACGGCTGATATTCTGTTGCCGCAATCCGATGTTTCAGCGACGGAGGCGGATTGTAAAATGTGTCGTGCATATGGAGCGGTTCGGTAATCTCCTGCCGGACAAACTGATCAAGACGTTTGCCGGACAGGCGCTCTACCAGCACCCCCAGGGTAATCATGTTTAAATCACTATAAGTATAAGTGGTTCCAGGCGGATTTTCCAGAGGCCAGCGAAGGGCAATTTGCAAACGCTGTTCACGATTCTTTCCCATTTTATAAAGAGGAATCCCTGAACGAAAGCCGGAGGTATGGGTAAGCAACTGGCGTATGGTAACGGCCTGTTTCCCGTTTTCGGCAAATTCAGGGATGTATCTGGAAACGGGATCATCCAGTTGGAAACGGCCCTGTTCATATAATTTCATGGCAGCAACGGCAGTAAATATTTTGCTGATGGAAGCCAGATCAAAAATTGTATGCGTTCGCATGGGAACCGGCTGATCCAACGGCGTAAACCGACTGTCGCTGTAGCGTGCCGCACACCCGTATGCCTGATGCTTGACAACCGTTCCTTTTTTTGCGACCAGCAGGACTGCTCCCGGAACCACTTTTTCCTGAATCGCTTTCTCTATATAGGAATCAGCATGTTTTAACGGTTTGGAAACCATTCCTGCGGTTTGCGGAAAACCGGGGACAAGGACCGGACTTGCCGGACGGGAATCTCCCCAGCTGACCGGTTTTTCATGATGGTTGCGGGAAGGGCGGATGTTTTTTTTCCCTCTGCGTTCCATGCTGTGCTTCGGTTGTTCGTCCGTTTTGGAACCGGCTGCAAGGGAAGCAGCGGGAAAAATGGTTTGCAGAACAATTCCTGTTGCAAGCAGCAGGCAAAAGCAGTTTTTAAGCAAACAAGTTCTTCCTCCTTTGCCATGGGGTTTAATATTATTTTAGCTAACAGGAGGATGATAAATAACAATTTATTCCAGCTGTTCTCTTGCCCCTGTACAACGTTCTGGCAGCCGGCAGCCTGCTTGAAAAAACGGCCGGTTAAGGCAAAGAAAAACTCCAT
>JBAVDL010000269.1:0-28328 GCA_049587175.1 Thermoactinomyces sp. | reverse complement strand
TTGGTTTCGACCATTTTTTCCATGTTTGGATAACATAATTAAATCCCCCATCGCTATTTTCTATATAAAATGATTCGACAAAAAAGCTTGTCGACCTGTCATGAAAACTGACTTTGTCGACAAGCTGGGAAAAGATACTGGATTTCAGTATCTTTTCTTTTTTTATTTGAATAATCCGGATCTGAACCTGCTTATAATGGAATTCTTTAATCATTATTATGGATTAAAGCTTTTCATTTAGGAAAAATAAAATGTAAAAAACACATAATTGGAAAATAAAACATGTTTTTATAAGCAATTTGAAGGGAAAAGTAAACAACCGTAGAATGGAGGGATATTTTGAGCAGTCAAATCGAGGTAAGAGACTTGACTAAAATATTTGGTAAATCTGTCAAAAAAGCTTTAAAAATGCTTGAAGAAGGCAGGAAAAAGAGTGAGATTCTAAAGGAGACAGGCGCCACTGTCGGTGTCAACCGGGCCAATTTTACGGTGGAAAGTGGCGAAATTTTTGTGATAATGGGTTTGTCCGGAAGCGGAAAGTCGACACTGTTGCGGATGATTAACCGCCTGATCGATCCGACATCCGGACAAGTATTGATTGATAATGAAAACATTGTTGATATGCCTGTTGATAAGTTGCGCGAACTGCGACGTAAAAAAATAAGCATGGTATTTCAAAAGTTTGCTCTCTTTCCCCACCGGACAGTAATTGAAAATGTGGAATTTGGTTTGGAAATCCAGGGTGAACCCGCTTCCCAACGGCGGGAAAAAGCGATGGAAAGTCTGAAACTGGTCGGTTTGGAGAATTGGGCTGCAAGTTACCCCGGCCAACTGAGTGGAGGGATGCAACAGCGAGTCGGACTGGCAAGAGCCCTTGCCAATGATCCGGATGTATTGTTGATGGATGAGGCTTTTAGCGCACTTGATCCATTGATCCGCAAGGAGATGCAGGAAGAACTGGTTGACCTGCAGCGTTCCATGAATAAAACAATCATATTTATTACTCATGACCTGGATGAAGCGTTACGGATCGGAGACCGGATAGTGTTGATGCGGGACGGGGAGATTGTCCAGATCGGAACACCGGAAGAAATTCTGACATCGCCTGCAAATGAATATGTGGAACGTTTTGTTGAAGATGTAAATTTGGGAAGAGTGTTGACGGCTGAAAGTGTCATGCGCAAGGCGGAAACCATTATTCTGGGAAAAGAAGGATTTCGGGTTGCAGCCAAAAAAATGCGGGAAAAAGCGATTCCTACTCTTATAGCCGTTGATCGTGACCGCAAACTTAAAGGCATTTTAAGTGCTGACCGGCTGAAAGACGCCATGAAAGAAAACAGGGCAATTGAAGAAGTATTGATTACCGAAATGGTTAAAGTAAAAAAGGACACACCCTTGCAAGAGATTGTATCGGAATTTGGACAACAGACCGACCAAACGATACCGGCTGTTGTTGTAGATGATGAAAACCGTTTGCTTGGTATTATTGGCCGTGGCGCCGTTTGGGCGGCATTGGCCGGGCAAGGTGGGGATAATGAATGAGTTTGCCTAAACTCCCGCTTGCTGACTGGATTGATGCATTGATTAAATGGATGCAGGATTATTTTGCTCCTCTTTTTCAACTGATTCAGGGAATTGTTACCCCCACAACCGACTTTTTTGAACGGATTTTGTCGGTAACTCCGCCGCTTATAACCATTCTTTTACTTTCCCTGCTCGTTTGGTTGTTAAGTTATTTCCGGGTTGCCGTTTATTCGTTGATCGGTTTTTTGCTGATTTATGATCTGGGTTTGTGGGAAACCAGTGTTGAAACAATTGCGCTGGTCTTGACCTCGACACTTATATCCATTGTTATCGGGATTCCCCTGGGCTTGTGGGCCGGACGCAATGACAGGGTCAGGCAAATCGTGACCCCGGTTCTGGACTTTATGCAGACGATGCCGGCATTTGTTTATCTGATTCCCGCTGTATTTTTCTTTGCCTTGGGTGCGGTGCCTGCGGTCATTGCTTCGGTCGTGTTTGCCATGCCGCCGACCATCCGGATGACCAGTCTGGGATTGCGCCAGGTGTCAAGAGAGCTGAAAGAGGCTGCAGACGCATTTGGTGCGACTTCCTGGCAGCGGTTGGTAAAAGTAGAGATTCCTTTGGCCAAATCGACTATTTTGGCCGGGATTAACCAGACGATCATGCTTTCTTTGTCCATGGTTGTAATCAGTTCCATGATTGGAGCCGGCGGACTGGGAGAAATCGTGCTGGAATCGATTTCCCGTCTTCAGGTAGGGCTTGGTTTTGAAGCCGGTTTGGCTATCGTAATTATTGCGATTGTGCTGGACCGGGTTACACAAAATTTTGGAAAATCAAAGCCGGTCCAGACCGGAAAAACTGGACAGAAAAAATTTCCGGTTCGAAAATGGATGTCGGTGGTTGCCATTCTCGTGCTGATCGGACTTGTTGTTTCCGCTTATACGGACATTGGACAGAAAAAAGAAAAGGTCACTTTGGCATATGTCAGTTGGGAATCTGAAATTGCCAGTACCAATGTAGTCAAAGAGGTGCTGGAGCAACAGGGTTATGAGGTTGATCTGGTTGAAACCCAGGCGACTCCGATGTGGCAAGGTGTGGCACAGGGAGATGTAGATGCCCATGTTGCTGCCTGGTTGCCGGTTACTTCCAAAATATTTGTTGACAAGTTTGCGGGACAATATGAAGATCTGGGAGTCAATCTGAAAGGTGCGAGGGTTGGACTGGTTGTACCCGAATATGTGGAGGTAAACTCGATCCCGGAGTTAAATCAGTATAAAGACAAGTTTGGCGGGAAAATTGTCGGGATTGATCCGGGAGCAGCCTTGATGCAAAAGACGGAGAAAATGATTCAACTGTATGGGCTGGATTACCAACTGATCAATGGTTCGGATGCAACGATGGCCGCTGAATTGACCAAAGCAATCCAGAACAGGGAATGGATTGTTGTTACCGGATGGCAGCCTCATTGGAAATTTGCAGATTATGATTTGAAATTCCTGGAAGATCCAAAAAAAATCTATGGCGGGGAAGAAACGATTCATACCATTGCCCGCAAAGGGCTGAAAGAGGACAAGCCGGAAGTGTATCAGATTCTGGATCTTTTCAATTGGACGACAAAAGATATGGAAGAAGTCATGCTGGATATTCATAACGGGATGAAGCCGGAAAAAGCAGCTGAAAAATGGGTCAAAAACCATCCGGAGAAAGTAAAGCAGTGGGTACAAGGATAAAATCAGTTATTAAAAGGAAAAGATACCGGATTCCGGTGTCTTTTCTTTTTTATTTGAATCATCAGCTTAAAACATGTACACAAACCGGACAAAACCGGCTGTTTTTAATGCTTATTTGTGTTCTTGATCACATTTCAGAATCTTGTATCAGAAAAGAAATTTTATACAAGAGTATAAATGATCTGGAAAAGCAACAACTTTGCTTTTTTAAAATTTTGTCCATTTCAACTGCAACAGGGGATATTTGATCAATATTTCACATATTATTTAAATCAGAGTAAAAGTTAGTTGGTATAATGTTTATAGGAAATAATTAAATTTCTGCTTTTTAAGGAGATGGTTTAAATGCCAAAAACTACATTTAAGGCAACCGCACACTTGCAGAAAGGAATGCAGGTAATAGCAAAGAGCAGAGGATTTGAAATGACTATTGATGAACCCAAAAGTCTTGGCGGAACAGATACCGGCATGAATCCGGTGGAAGTCGTATTGTGTGCCCTTGGTGCCTGTCAATCCATTGTTGCTCGTGTATATGCCAGGAAATTTGGTATTAAATTTGAGGATTTTTGGGTAGAAGTAGAAGGAGATATCGATACAGACGGTTTTATGAACAAATCGGATGTACGTCGGGGTTATAGCGATATACGATATAACATTCATATCAAAACCGATGCGCCAAAAGAAAAAGTGGAAGAATTTGTGGCATTTATTGAAAATACTTGTCCGGTGGGAGACACCATTGCCAACCCTGTAAATGTTAAATTAAATGATATTATTATAGAAAAATAATATGAATTCATTAAAAACAAAGGATATAGTATACCCAAATAAAAAACCCTCTCAGTTTTTTCTGAAAGGGTTTTTTATTAATATTCCATGAGATGTTTCAAAATGCTTTCCAAATCTTCCACGTGTCTTGCGAACAACAGCAGGCGGCGGCGATCCGTATCAATCACCAATACCCCGTCTTCAGACAGGCGCATATGTTTGATTTTGTCATATTCCGTGTAAAACAGCCCGTAAAAGAAGCCTTTATCTTTGAAATATGCCTTTGGCGAACGGATCAAGGCATAAAAGATGAACAACATGGTCAAAATGAGCAACAGGTAATTGTCCCAGCCTTTGACGCCACGTACAAGGTTGGAAATATACAAGATAACCAGCAATCCGGCAAAAATAAGTTGATCCCCCAGCAGACGTTTTCGCAAAAGGATGACGAGCCTTGTTTTTCCTTTTAAGAAGGGGATAACCAGTGACTCATAGATAAGATATCCCGCGATCAGAACAATAAAGGTCAATAAGACAATGCCTGTAATGGACATGGCCTTCAATCCTTCCCATCATCCATGATAACAATGGGAATCGGCAACAATATGGCGATTCCCATTGTTTTGTCGTTCTCGTTCCTTTATTTCAGGATATTTGCCCAATAACCCAGAATGCCTACGACGAAGAAGCCGAGAATAATGACAAGGGGATTGACCCGTTTACGCAACAGCCACATGCAGAGGAATGTCAATCCCAACGGGACGATTCCGGGCATTAGCTGATCAAGGACACTTTGAACAGTCGTTACATCCACTTTGCCTGTTTCAGGATTTTCAATCCTGGAAATCACAACCGGTATATTTACAGTTGTCCATTTATTAACCAGCGCTCCCATGACAAACAGCCCAAGAATGGATGCGCCTTCTGTCAGTTTTTGCAGAACATTCCCTTTCATATCCGATACAATATCGGAACCTTTTTTATATCCGTAATAAATTCCCCACCACCTTATGCCAAGCCGGACGGCATTAAAGAGAACAAAGAATAACAGTGGTCCCAGTATGCTTCCTGTCAAAGCAATTGAAGCACCCAGTGCAGCAAATACGGGACGGGCGGTTCCCCAGAAAATCGGGTCACCTACACCAGCCAGCGGTCCCATCAATCCCACTTTCAGACCATTGATAGCGGCATCATCAATTTCAGCACCATTGGCTTTTTCCTCTTCCATCGCCAGGGTGGTACCCAAAATGGGTGCAGCCATATAAGGATGGGTATTAAAAAATTCATTATGACGTTTCATGGCCTGTTTTCGTTCTTCGCTGCCTTCGGGATATAATCGTCTGATGGCCGGAGTCATGGAAAAGGCGTAACCCAATGCCTGCATGCGTTCAAAGTTCCAGGAACCCTGGAACAGATTTGATCTTATAAAGACCCAAAACAGATCGCGCTTCGTCAATTTTTTCTGACCTGTTGTCACTTTATTGGCACTCATCACTTAAACCCCCTTTGCTTAATCCAGTTCATCGTCCAGGTCATCATCCAGACCCGATTTGCCTGCGGCTGGAGCTCCTGCAGCATATGCAGGCTGGTTATATTTCGGGTGCAATTCAATAAAGAGAATTGCCGCAACCAAACCGATAACACCCAATGCAACAAGGTTGAATTCCGTAAATGCCGCAATGACAAAACCCAGGAAGAAAAATGGCATCAGGTATCCGGCACGCATCATATTAATTACCATGGCGTAACCCACAACAACGATCATTCCACCGGCAACATTCAAACCTCCTGTTACAACATCAGGGATGGCATCCAGAAGGTTCTTGACTGTTGAAGTTCCCACCGTAAGCGCTACGATCAGTGCCGGTATGGCAATCCGCATCGCTTGCAACAGCAATGAACCGATATGGAGTCCGTCCATCAACCGCAGATTGCCTTTTTTGGCGGCGCTGTCAGCCCCATGCTGCATACCGACCGTAATCGTACGAACAAGAATGGTTAAAACCTGTCCGGCAGCAGCAAGCGGAATGGCCAGTGCAATACCTGCGCCAATGTTCTGGTCGCCGGCAATGACAAGAATAGTTGAGATAATAGAGGCCAAAGCGGCATCGGGAGCTACCGCCGCCCCAATATTCATCCAGCCCAGAGCAATCATTTCCAGTGTTCCGCCTATGATAATCCCGGTTTTCACATCTCCCAGAACCAGACCGATCAGGGTACAGGCAATCAGGGGTCTGTGGGTTTGAAATTCATCAAGGATTGATCCCATACCGGCGATACACGCAACAATAAAGACGAGTACAATTTGAACCACTGAGAGATCCATAAATTTTCCCTCCTTGTTTAGCAGTTTTCATCCTGTGATTTTTCAGACATATCAGTGCTTTTTAACAAGTCAGTTCCAAATAAGTCCAGACGGGCAACGGTTAAAAGGAACCGGGGGGAGGACGGTTACGATGAAAAAGAGCTTGTACCGCATGTGTTTTTTAAGTGCTCATTAATGATAATGATCCGTTTTTGCTTAAAAGCGGCTGGATAAACCAGGGATACAACCCCGGTTGCCGGGGTTATTTTCCCAATTTTTCAAGCAGTGGTATAATATCCACTTTGGGATCGGCGATTACCTTGCGGATTTCCAGTTCAATTCCACGCTCATGAAGCTTGTAGAAGGCTTCGATATCCTGTTTGTCAACAGAAACAGCATTTGTAATCTGTGTTTTTCCTTCCTTGAAAGACATTCCGCCAATATTTACGCTTTTGATGTCAATGCCGCCTGCTACGACACGTTCCACATCGGTTGGATTCGTAAACAGGAGCATGACCCGATCCTGTGCATATTTTGGATTGTTATACACACGAACCGCTTTGTCACAACTGACCACACTGGCTTTGACCCCCGGAGGTGTTACCTGGGTTAAAAGAGTTTTTCGAACAGGATCCTTTGCTACTTCATCACTGACAACAATGATCCGGCTGACCCCCGTTTCTTTTGTCCATACTGTTGCGACCTGTCCGTGGATCAAACGGTCGTCTATTCTGGCAAGGGCAATAATCACTTTACAACTCCTCCTCTTTACAACCTGCTTGCAGCGTTTTCCTGAAAGATTTGACACCGTCAACTGCTGATCGGGATATTGTCCCGACAAGTGTTTCCAGATCACTGCTTCCGCGCTGTATAAAACATTCAATCAGCATGGGAAGATTAACTCCAGTAATGATATCCATTTGGTTCTTCGTTGAAATCAGGTTGGCAGCAGCATTAAACGGGCTGCCCAAAAACAGATCAACGAGGAAAAGAACGCCATTATCCGTATTCAGTTCTTCCAGTGCTTTTTGATACTTTTCTGCAAGGTCATCCAGGCCTTCTCCCGGATTGAATGTAACGGCGATGACATTCTCCTGATCACCAAGGATCATTTCTGCAGATTTGACAATTTCCCGTGAAAATTCACCGTGGGAGGCAACAACAAGTGCAATCATTTACAAGTCTCCTTCTCGATTTTTTAACCCTGATCCCCACACTTTTTTTATGCAATAAACATGCCAACCGGATAACTGACAGATTGACGAGCTGTTTTTGAACCTGTTTTTTCTGCTAGAAAGGTTGTTTAAGGGATGGACAGGAAGGGGTTGCCAGAGGTCCGGAGTCCAAAAAATTTTGTCTGCAAATATCCGGCTTGTTAATGCATTTGATACACTTTTTCTCCAAAAAGAAAGTGCCGGGTTCAGATTCCGGCACTTTTAATACACTGCTTGTTTTAAATATACATAATCAATACACTTTTCGTTTTCCGCGGTTTATTTCACGATCTTATGACCAAATTCATCAAACAAAAGGTCAACCAGATACCACAACTCACTTTCGGATAAAGAAACATTCAGGTCTTTGGCTATTACGTCCGTGGCATCTTTTACTTTTTCCAGAATTGGAGCGGCCTCTGTCGGCGGTTCCCCTTTATAAAGAAGTTGATCGCCAATAATCGCACGCTCCAGTGCAAAAGCAGTATGCACAATGATCCGAATGATCGTTGTATGTTTAAAATGAATATGCAGGGATTTTTCCAACTGATTGCAGAACTTGAGCAGGACGGAAATTGCCCGGCAGGGATTGAGATAAACAAGCATAGATTTAAGCGTATCTTCGCATAGTGTACGGATAACCACATCGGAACCACTTTTTTTTATGGCGATATGCCTGCTCCTGATAATTTGTTCGATCAACTTCTGGCCTTCTCCCTCAATAAACTTTTCAAGGGAGATGAATGGTGTATCCAGCTGGGGTTTTTTAATGCCGACAGAGGCTATAATATCATAAACTTTGGAAACTTTTTCCACTTCGGTATTCAGACCGATGGTCGAAAGCGGGATGATCGTAATTGTTTCCTCTGTGATATCATTTATAAACTGCTTGATCATTTCTTCCAATTTGATGGCCGTTCCCTGTCCGGAGGAACAGATTGTCAGGATTGCTCTGGGTTTTCCCGATTTTTCGGGCTTCCGGACAATATCCTTTTCACCCTGAAGATAGGATCGTTGCAAGGATTGATAAATCCCGTTCAAATCCATGTCCAGAAAATTGGCCCGGCGCACGGCATCAAGCAGCATGGGCATGGACACCGTATCTATTGCCTTGACGGGGATTCCGGCTGCTTCATAAATCTGTTCTTCAAAGTAATACAAGGATCCCATATCCACCAGAAGCAGAACACCTTCACCATGATCAACACTGCGAACCGCAGCAACGATATCATCCAGGATGTCCTGAAAGCTGACATCAAGAGGCATATCGACAGCCAGAATGTTGTAGTCGCCAAGCAATTCCCGGGCAACCTCAACCATGGAACTGGCTGTGCTTTCTCCATGAGTTGCCACAACAATTCCGACTTTCCCTTTTTGATGCAGTTCGTTTGTTGAAGCAAGCAGCATGGCCAGGTACATGGTTTCAAAATCAGGCAGCATAATGTTTAGTCTCTCTTCAATGATTTCTTTCATTTTGGATGCGACCTGATATTCTTTTTCCATTTCTTTTACCGGCTGTTCATGAACGGGCAGTTTGTTCCTGCGCTCCTCCGGATTTTTTCCTTTCAGCAAACCATCAATGTGAAGACTGATCAAATAAATGAACTTGTCATTAAATGTCCGGTTTAACATGCTTTCGGCAAAGGAACGCAATTCTCCGGACAATTCGATTATCTGCCTGCTGACAAGCCTGGCCAATTCCATGTTGTGAACTTTTGCTACTTGCCGGTAAAAACTTTTGATATGAATTTTGATATCGGTTTCAACAAATTTGTTGATTTCTTCAGCGGAGACGCCCTCTTCCTTGAGTAGACGCGCTTTGTCCGCAATGATTTTATACATGTCAAACGGCAGGTCATAAACATCATCTTCAATCAGTTCCTTGCTGCCTTCACCGGTAATTACGGTTACGGTATTGAGCAGCTTTGTTATTTCTTCATTTTCCTCGGCATTTCTGGAAACTCTCGTCAAACCCTCCTTGATTTCTGTGGGGAGCATTTTTCCGGACAAATGGATGTATGGTTGTTCCATACTGTCAAGAAAGCCTTGTGCACAGACAAGCTGAATATTGGATTTCAACTGGCCGACATTGCCAAAGGTGGTACTTCCGATCAATGCCTTGATCACATCTGAGTGAACCCGGAGTTCTTTCTGGATCCGTTTGGCTTCCTTGGCAAGCAGATCCAGGCAAAGTTCCACCTTCTCCTGTACTTTTCTCCCCTGGAAAGAGGGCATTGTGATGGTAATTGGAATCCGCCGCAAAAAAGTATGTAAAAGGGAGGAGGAGGGATCTTCGGTAGTTGCCGCAACAATCAATACATTTGCCTTGCGGTTTCGTTCAACTTCTCCCAGTTTGTTGAACCGCCCCGTATCCATGAAATAAAAAATCATTTCCTGACCTTCAGGGGGCAGGCGATGAACCTCATCCAGGAACAGGATGCCTCCATCCGCTTTTTCGACCAACCCTTGTTTATCGCTGATTGCTCCGGTAAAGGCTCCCTTGACATGACCGAAAATTTGTGACAGCAGCAGTTGGGGATTGTGGCAGTAGTCGGCACAGTTAAAAATAATGAAAGGCGATTTTTCATCCATTTTTTTCACATATTTGGCGTATTCGTGCATCATATGGGCAAACAGGGTTTTGCCCGAACCGGTTGGCCCCAGAATCAGGGTATGAAGTCCGTTCGGCGGATATACGACCGCTGCCTTTGCCTGGTCTGTCAGCTTTTTCAAACTTCCTTCCGCGCCGATCAGCAGGTTGAAAGGATCTTCATCCGGACGAATGGATGACTTTTCCTTAGCCTGATATAAGGATTTCAAAGAAGGGATTTCCAGTATGGTTCTGTCAATAATATTCCCGAAATTCTTTTTAATCACATCACGGGGAATATAAAGGACAGGGCGTTTCTTGATTTTGATTACCCGTCCGTCCCGAACGAGATTATTAAGTTCAAGGCTTACATTGTTGCGCAGCATACCCAGTTCACTGGCCAGGTCGCTTGCTGAAAAGCCTTCTGTCTCCAACAGTTGTTCCTTGTTTAATGCACAGGCTTTTTCCTCCAGATACTGATAGATGCGTTCAATCCGTTTCATGTTGATCCAACCCCGCCTTTAAATAGGGAATGCGAAAAATGTGTTGTTGATCTGTAAAAAGCTGGTTTCTGCTAGCTATTTTATCACGGCCATACATTTGCATGGTACAAAAGTGTGTTTTGTAACCAAAAAGAAGAAAAAGGCGGCTTGACTTTCCACTTGTCCTGTCATTTTGGTTGATCCCTCCCAGTTGTTTCCGGGAGGGTTATGCTTCAAGATTCCGATGAATTGGCTTCTTCGGCCAGCATTTTCTTCTCATAGGCCTTGAAAAATGGATAGTATACCAGCCCTGCCAACAGAATATTGACAAATACCAGGACAATGGCACGCCAGTCCCCTCCCGTGGCCATATAGGCACCGATTGGCGCAGGGAGTGTCCACGGAGCAAAAATGGAAATGCGGTTAATTAAATCCAGAGAGAACGCCAGGTACGTTGTGACTGTACATAAAACAGGTGCCATGATGGCCGGAATAAACAATAAAGGGTTCATCACAATCGGAACCCCGAAAATAACGGGTTCATTAATGTTAAAAATACCGGGAACAATGGAAAAGCGGCCTACCTGCTTTAAATAGGAAGATCTGGAAACCAGCATCAGAATACAGAGGGCCAGTGTGCTTCCCGAACCGCCAATCCACACAAACCATTGGAAAAAGGGTTCCACAATCATATTGGGTAACGGTTGCCCTGCTGCCTGGGCAGCTGCATTTTCATCCAGGAGTGCAAACCAGATGGGCTGAAAGACAGTTCCGATCACGGCGACCCCGTGAATACCCGTACACCAGAGCAGCATGATAAAAATGACAGGAATCAGTGCGCCGACAAATGTATTACCGGCAAACGTTCCCAATGGTCGGAAGACAGCTTGCAAAACATCATGCAAATCGATCTGGAGCCAGACACGTGTAATCCACATGATGAGAACAATGGCTGCAGCAGGAATCAATGCTTCAAATGAGCGGGAGACCGAGGTGGGGACGGATGCGGGCATTTTGATGGTAAATCCGGTAAATTTAAAGAAACGAAGGATTTCTACAGCAATCAGCATGGCAATTATGGACATGAACAATCCTGCTCCTCCCATATTGCCAAGAGGAAGCAGCCATCCAAGCGCTTCATCTTCGGGAAGTTTGTCATCCAGGTTTACCGGGAGGGTTGCCATAATTAAGGCAGATGCACTTAACAGTCCGCCAGTCAGGCCATCCAACCCGTAAGAACGTGCCAGGCTGTGTCCCATTCCAAAAGCGGCATATAAAGCCATCAGACCCAGAGTCAGCCGGTATGGAATCAAAATATCCTCTACGAATGGTTTTACCATAACTTCCAGTGAGGGAACCGGGGGAAAAGCGATGATTAAAAAGAAACAGCCTACAATAATCAGGGGAAGGGTGGCAATAATCCCATCACGAATTGCCCGTAAATGGCGGAATTCCGCCAGCTTGGCCATCGGAGGCATCCATTTGGTTTCAATCCAGTTTAAAAGTCTTTCCATATTCAACCTCCTTGGAACGAAGAAACAAAAAATAAAAGTATTTACAAATATTATACCACCATGTTATCTTAAAATTGACATTTTTCCAAAAACAACACACTTCTTGATTCTTTCTCCCGCCTGTGTAAAAAGCAAACCTGAAGATGTGCCGTACTGTCTCTGTTAAACATGAGGCATTTATTCTATTTCCTTTCCCTTTTAACCATTTCACACATTTCCCCGGAAAAACAGTCTGATCGATTATGGACTGATCAGATGAATCTGGTTGCAACATTTTTTCATATTGGTGGTTTTCAGATTTGGAAAAGGAGGAAAATGTATGAAGGTATTGGTTGTGTGTGCCGGAGGCATGTCCAGTGCTATCCTGTTAAAAGCAATCCGGTTGGAAGCGGAAAAACAGGGCATGGAACTGGATCTGAAAGCAATTGGCGCCCACGAGTTGGAAAATGAACTTCCAAACGCGGATTTGGCGCTTGTCGCTCCCCAGATCAGGCATCGGTACGCATCGTTATCTGAAGTTGGCAAACGGTTAAACAAACCTGTTTGCCTGATCCCGGCCGCAGGATATACTCCCCTGGGTGCAAGCAAGGTTTTGGAGATCATCAAAAAGGAGTTATGATGGAATTGGAACAAGTGATTTTCAAAATCATTTTGCATGCCGGGGATGCACGCGGGCATGCATATGATGCCCTGGATGCCGCAGAAAATCGTGATTTCAAGCGTGCCGGGGAATTACTCAGGCAGGCAGAGCAGGAACTTGGAAAAGCCCACCAGTTGCAGACACGATTGATTCAGGCGGAATTAAACAATAATCTTCCGGAAAAAACCTTATTGCTAATTCATGCACAAGATCATTTAATGACGGCCATGAGTGAGCATAAACTGATTGAACGAATGATCCGGATTATCAAAAAGTTAAAGCTTGAAGGTGGCGAATAACTTGAATCAACTTGGGATTTCCATATATCCCGGCCGTTTTCCGGTTGAAAAGGATGAGGCTTATCTGGAATTGGCGGCCAGATACGGATTTACGCGGGTATTTACCTGTCTGTTGTCTATTGACTGCAAGAATTCGAAGCAAATAAGTCAGGTAAAAAGCATTGTTTCATTTGCCAACCGGTTAGGAATGGAAGTCATTGTCGACGTTTCCCCCCGTGTTTTTTCCGCCCTGGGTATTTCTCCGACAGACCTGTCCCTGTTTTACAAGTGGGGGGTAGCCGGAATTCGGCTTGATTTGGGATTTACTGGCATGGAAGAGGCATTGATGACAACAAATCCTTATGGTTTGAAAATTGAAATCAACATGAGCCAGGGAACAAAACATGCCGAAACCATTCTGAGTTATCAGCCCAACAGGCAGCAACTTACAGCTTGCCACAACTTTTACCCTCATCGGTATACGGGACTTTCCTGGGACCACTTTGCCAAAACAAGCTCTTCTTTCAAGGCATTTGGCTTTAAAACGGCTGCATTTGTCAATTCGCAAGCCGGAACGATCGGGCCTTGGCCTGTCATGGAGGGATTGTGTACACTGGAGAGGCACCGGGATCTGCCGGTCGAGATTCAGGCCAAACACCTTTTTGCGACTGGCTGGATAGATGATGTGCTTATCGGCAATGCTTATGCGTCTGAAGAGGAACTGGCCAGACTCAGCCGAATAACCCCGGATATTCTGACATTTCGGGCAGAATTGGCAGAAGGCATCTCTCCCCTGGAGAGAAAGATTGTGCTGGAAGAACCCCATTTTTACCGTGGGGATGTGTCTGACTATATGATCCGATCCACCCTCAGCCGTGTGAAATATAAAGGGGAATCATTGCCGCCTCATCTAATCAGGCCGATCCGTCGGGGAGATATATTGATCGATAATGAACGGTATGGCCAATACAAGGGGGAATTGCAAATTGCCTTGAGACCGATGGAAAACCGGGGACAGACCAATGTTGTTGGAAGAATTCCGGAAGAGGAGCAATTCCTGCTGGATTATTTGAAACCCTGGAGCAGATTTCGTTTTGAGGAGCAGGCCCGGTAAAAGTGCTTAAAACGGCAGCGTTTGGATCTGCCGGGTAAACAGAGTTGCTTTAGCTCCACAGAAAGGCAGGAGAACGGGATGAATCATTTCAACAACCAGCAAGTTTTGCCCGCTGCGAGCAATATCAAGGAATTTGAAAAGTTGATGGAAACGGATTATGAATATATTATCCTGTTGGATTGCCACATCGTCCAACTGGTATCTTTGATTAAACTGGCAAAACGCTACCGGAAAAAGGTGTTGCTCCATGCTGATTTGATTCAGGGATTACGCAGTGATGAGCACGGAGCTGAATATCTCTGCCATTATATAAAGCCTGCCGGCCTGATTTCAACGCGTACATCGGTTGTGAGCATAGCCAGAAAGAGATCTCTGATAGCTATTCAGCGCATTTTTTTAATTGATACGCATGCTTTAAATACAAGTTATCGGCTGCTTGATTCTTTTCAACCGGATTATATTGAACTGTTGCCAGGCGTTATTCCTCATATTATCAGGGAAGTGGCTGAAAACACCAAAATCCCTGTCCTTGCAGGAGGGCTGATTCGGACCGTTACGGAAGCAAAGGCTGCTCTCAAAGCTGGAGCGGTGGCCATTACAACCTCAAGGGAAAACATTTGGAGAAGAACTCATAAAAAACAATTGCTTTATAAAAAGGATTAATTTATAATTTAAATGTAAACGTTTGCATTTGGGATAAGTTAATCAATGTGTTGAGATGGGGAGAATCACAAATGTCCTTTTTCTGTTTGTGACTGGAAAAAGGTTCATTGTGGTTCTTTTTTTGTAGGCCAGCCATCTTTAAAAATCCAAAGCAAATAGAAAAGGGGTAGTTCCTATGACGCCATTTGTAGCTGAACTGGTTGGTACGATGATTTTGATTATTTTTGGCGGTGGCGTTTGCGCAGGGGTTAATCTGAAGAAAACATTATCGCATCAGTCAGGCTGGATTGTTATCACGTTTGGGTGGGGTTTTGCTGTCATGCTGGCAGTCTATGCTGTGGGAAATGTAAGCGGTGCCCATATAAATCCCGCTTTGACCATTGGTCTTGCCGCAGCAGGCAAGTTCGCCTGGAGTATGGTTCCTTCCTATATTCTGGCACAGATGATTGGCGGTTTTCTGGGAGCGGTTATTGTATGGCTCCACTATTACCCGCATTGGAAAGAAACTGAAGATCAAATTGCAAAATTAAGAGTATTTTCTACTATGCCTGCTATTCCAAACAACTTTTTTAATTTGATTAGTGAAGTAATTGGTACTTTTTGTCTGGTCTTTATCATTCTGGCGCTTGGCGGAGAAGGTATGAAATTTGCCGACGGATTATATACCCTGATTGTTGGGTTCTTGATTGTTGCAATTGGTCTTTCACTGGGAGGAACCACCGGATATGCAATCAATCCGGCTCGTGATTTCGGACCCCGGCTTGCACATTTCATCTTGCCGATACCTGGCAAGGGCAGTTCCGGATGGAGTTATTCATGGATTCCGATTGTTGGTCCCGTCATAGGCGGATTATTGGCGGCATGGCTATATATGATCATTTTCTAAAGAATGAAAGAGGTGGTTAAAAATGGCGAAAAAGTATGTTTTGGCGATTGATCAGGGAACTACCAGTTCACGCGCCATTTTGTTTGATCATCAGGGCCGGATTGTTGACATTGCCCAACAGGAATACCAACAATTTTTCCCCGAAGCAGGCTGGGTGGAACAGGATGCGATGGAAATCTGGGATTCGGTGCAATTTGTCATTTCCAGCGTGTTAAAGTCAGTCAAAGTATCGGAAATTGCAGCTATTGGCATTACCAATCAACGGGAAACGACGGTTGTCTGGGATAAAAATACGGGACTGCCTGTATACCATGCGATCGTCTGGCAATCCCGGCAAACGGCCGGAATTTGTGAGGAATTAAGGCAAAAAGGGTATAATGATATTTTTCGGGCCAAAACAGGACTTCTGATTGATCCCTATTTCTCCGGAACAAAAGTAAAATGGATTCTGGATCATGTGGAAGGGGCTCGTGAAAAGGCGGAAAGAGGTGACTTGCTGTTTGGCACGATTGATACATGGCTGGTTTGGAAACTGTCAGGCGGCAAAAAGCATATCACAGACTATTCAAACGCATCTCGGACTCTGATGTATAATATATATGATTTACAATGGGATAAAGAGCTGTTATCCATTCTGGATGTGCCGGAATGCATGTTGCCCGAAGTTTGTCCCTCATCGGAAGTGTATACCGTTACTGACAAATCCGTATTTTCGGGAGAAGAAGTACCGATTTCAGGAATTGCCGGAGATCAGCAGGCTGCTTTGTTTGGTCAGGCCTGTTTTGAACAGGGAATGGCCAAAAATACCTATGGCACGGGTTGTTTTATGCTGATGAATACCGGTGAAAAAGCTGTCAGATCCGAGCATGGGCTGTTGACTACGATCGCCTGGGGCCTGGATGGAAAAGTGGAGTATGCTCTGGAAGGAAGTATATTTGTAGCCGGTTCAGCCATTAAATGGTTACGAGACAATTTAAGATTGATACAGCATGTAAGTGAAAGTGAAACACTGGCTAACAAGATAGACTCAACCAATGGTGTTTACATTGTTCCGGCATTTGTGGGACTGGGAACGCCGTATTGGGATCCGGATGCGCGGGGGGCCGTATTTGGCTTGACACTGGGTACATCCAGGTCACATATTGTTCGGGCTATGTTGGAATCTTTGGCTTATCAAACAAAAGATGTGCTAACGGTGATGGAAGAAGATTCGCAGATTCAACTGAAAAAATTGCGGGTTGACGGAGGAGCAACAGCTAATGATTTCCTGATGCAATTTCAAAGCGATCTTTTGAATGTTCCTGTAGAACGGCCGGTTGTTCTTGAAACCACCGCTCTGGGTGCAGCATACCTTGCCGGCCTGGCCGTCGGTTTCTGGAAAGATAAAAAGGAAATTGAAGCAAATTGGGCTGTTGATCGCACTTTCCAGGTGCAGATGGATGACAAAACCCGCACGCGCTGTTATAATGGTTGGAAGAAAGCAGTTGAAGCAACTCGTGCTTTTAAGGTAAGCGAAAATAAAACAAGTTAATAATGGATGAGATTTGGAGAACAGCCATGAAACTCCTTGCATTTATGAGCAAGGAGGATTTGTGGCTGTTTTTTTTGCGAAAGGAGGACGATCGTTTTGGGTGAAAGACTTTCTGTTTATCAACGGGAGAAACATTTGGGAGACGCCCTCTCCCGGAAGATCGACCTTCTGGTGATTGGAGGAGGTATTACCGGAGCAGGTATTGCGCTTGACGCGCAGTCACGCGGGCTGAAAACCGTATTGATTGAAATGCAGGATTTTGGGGCTGGAACTTCAAGCCGTTCGACAAAGCTGGTTCATGGGGGACTTCGGTATCTGAAACAGTTTGAGGTGGGGCTGGTAGCAGAAGTGGGAAAAGAACGTGCCATTGTTTATGAAAATGGACCTCATGTAACAAATCCGGAATGGATGTTGCTTCCTGTCATTAAAGGCGGGACTTTCGGAATGCTGTCCAGTTCATTGGGGATCTGGTTGTATGATCATCTGGCCGGAGTGAAAAAAAGTGAACGCCGGCAAATGTTGAATCGGGAAGAAACCTTGCAGAAAGAACCTCTTTTGCGTAAAGAGGGATTAAAAGGGGCAGCTTATTATGTCGAATATCGAACCGATGATGCCCGATTGACGTTGGAAGTACTAAAAAAAGCAGTCCAATCAGGAGCTTATGCATTTAATTATATGAAAGCGGAAGAATTTCTCTACCAGGACGGTAAATTGGCAGGAGTTCAGGCTGTCGATCAATTAAACGGCAAAACTTATGAAATATATGCCAAAAAGATTGTCAATGCAACCGGTCCCTGGTGTGATGAATTACGCGAAAAAGATGGTTCCAGAAAAGGGAAAACGTTACATTTGACCAAAGGGGTTCATCTCGTTGTTGACCGGTCCCGGTTTCCCTTACGGCAGGCTGTTTATTTTGACGCTCCGGATGGCCGCATGGTTTTTGCCATTCCGCGTGATGGAAAAGCTTATATCGGGACAACCGATACCGATTTCCATGATGATTTGACAATGCCTCATATTACGGTGGAAGACCGTGATTACTTGTTGCGGGCAGCCAATTATATGTTTCCGGGCGTTTATCTGACGGCAGAAGATGTGGAATCAGGCTGGGCCGGAGTTCGGCCGCTTATTCATGAAGAAGGGAAACCTCCTTCTGAAATATCAAGGAAAGATGAAATTTTCCGTTCACCTTCGGGTCTGATAAGCATAGCAGGAGGCAAACTGACCGGTTACCGGAAAATGGCTGAAAGAACCGTTGATTTGGTAGTGAAAGAATTATATGAAGCGGAAGGAAAAATCTTTAAAGAGTGCTGTACGGATCAAATCAGGATTTCGGGCGGGGATGTCGGGGGATCGAAGAATTGGCCGGCTTATTGTGAAAACATGACCAGTGCCGGAGAAAAAATCGGTTTAAGCCGTCAAGCTGCAAATTGGCTGGCCCGACTTTACGGAAGCAATGTCGGAATCGTATTTTCTTATATCGAAGCAGGGAAAGACATCATCAAAGAGTATGGATTCGCTCCAGAGGTCTACGGAATGCTTCTGTACGGAATGTTGCATGAGTTAACCGCTACTCCAGCCGATTTCTTTACAAGAAGAACGGGCAGCTTGTTATTTAATATTGATTGGGTTTACAAATGGAAAGAACCGGTAATCCGGATGATGAGAAATGAGCTTCATTGGTCCGATGCAGAGGAACAAACATATCGTGGTCAATTGGACAGGGAGTTGGAAATAGCGACGAAGGCATTTTAAAAGAACAGGTTTCATTGTTTTCAGGTGATGTTTTGGATAAAATTCTGCGAGAAGGAGCGAAGACAATGGCACAAATTATAGAAACTCAAGTGGTTGTCATTGGTGGAGGTGTAACAGGAACCGGAGTATTGCGTGATTTGGCTTTAAGGGGGATCAAAGCGGTTTTGGTTGAACAAGGAGACCTGGGTTACGGCACCTCTACCCGAAACCATGGACTGCTGCATTCCGGCAGCCGGTATGTCGTAAAGGATAAAGATGCTGCCGAGGAAGCCTATCGGGAGAACCTTGTCCTAAAGAAAATACTTCCGGGTGTTATAGAAGAAACGGGAGGAATCTATGTAAAAGTGCCTGGGGATGATGACGATTATGTAGAACAATGGGTCAGGGCAAACAGGGAAGTCGGGATTCCGGTTGAGGAAATTCCGGTAAGTCAGGCCCTGGAGGAAGAGCCATATTTAAACAGAAAAATTGAAGCTGCTTTCAGAACGCCTGACGGATCCATAGACCCGTTTATGACAATGGTTGATGTGGTGGCTGATGCTGTTTCCCATGGAGCAAAGGTATTAACCTATCACAAGGTAGTCGGAATGATTGCAAGGCAAAACAGAATTACCGGGGTTATTGTTCGGAATCATTATACAGGAGAAGAAACAGAAATATATGCCGACATGGTTATTAATGCCGCAGGACCATGGGCAGGAAAAGTGGCCGAACTTGCAGGCATTCCACTCCAGATGATCAACAACAAAGGAATGCTCGTTGTGTTTAACCGCCGTTTTCACAAACAGTGTCTTTTCAGGCTTCGCAAACCGGGTGATGCGGAAATCTTTGTACCGGGACACAATGTATCATTATTCGGGACAACAGGAATCAATACAGATGATCCGGATGATACTTCCTTGGACAGGCAGGAGATGGAAGGCATGCTTGCTGAAGGAATGAAGCTCGTTCCAAGCATTCATGAATTACGAATCATTCGCGCTTTTTCCGGCAATCGGCCTTTATATCAGGAATCGGCAGATACGGATCCGACTGGAAGAAATGTCACAAGGGGACTGGCATTGCTTGATCACGAGAAAAGAGACGGTGTGGAAGGATTTATCACGATAACAGGAGGGAAACTGACTACTTTCCGTTATATGGCAGAAGTTACAGTTGATCTGGCTCTCAAAAAACTGGGGATCTCTGTACCTTGTACATCCCATGAAGAGATTGTACCTCACCGGGAAGCAAATGAGTTCTTTAAAGAAGTTGAAATGGCTCCTGCAGCCAGGCATAAACTTCATAACTGGGCTGGCCCCAGGGCAAAATTGATTGAATCTGAATTAAAAAAAGAAGAACAGAATGTTGTGATTTGTGAGTGTGAACAAGTTACCTGGGCTGAAGTTGAGTCGGTTATTCCGGGGGAGGGTCATTTTAACATAGGGGATATTCGCTGCAGAACCCGGTTGGGAATGGGAACTTGTCAGGGTACCTTCTGCAATTATCGTGTTGCAGCTATAGCTGTAGAAAAAGGAATTGCCTCTTCGGAACGGGCTGATCAATCATTGCGCGATGTATTAAATGAAAGAAAGAAAGGGCTTGGCGTAGTGGCAACCGGTGAAACGGCCAAGCAATTGCAGCTTATGGAAACCATCTATCGGGTTTCTCTTGGATTGAGAGAGGAGGAAGAGCAACATGTATGATGTTGTGGTGGTAGGACAGGGATTGACCGGTTTACTTTCAGCGATCTGGGCAAGGGAACGAGGATATCATGTTGCGTTGGTCTCTCAGGGAACAGGGAAAATCCTTCAGTCAACCGGTCTGCTCGATGTTTCCCCGGGGAGGGGTGAAAAGGAAAATACCATGGCTCAGGAGGGGACTGCAGCAGCTGCATCAGAGAAATTCAAGGCCCTGATGAAGCGTTTGGGTTACCCGTATCATGGCAAGCTGGATAAACCAGTGCCAGTTGTAACCGGTTCCGGCTATGTAAAATGGACATCATTCTATCCGGAAACGATTAAACCTGTTCCCGAAAAGGGCAATGTTGTAATTGCAGGATTTCAGGAAATTGTTGATTTTAAAGCAGTCTATGTGAAAGAGAATCTTCAGAAAGAACGGCCGGAGTTAAATGTGGAAGCTGTAACGGTTCGCTTAAAAAAACATTCATCAAGAACGATGACACAGTTTGATGCAGCAAGGGTTTTGGAACAGAAAGAAGTTCGTTTAAGGGTAATTGAACAAATCAGATATGAAATGACAAGACAAAATATAAGTCAGCTCCGGTTGATGGTGCTTCCGGCGGCTTTGGGAGTTAACAGGTGGAAAGATGTTGTCAGGGAATTTGAAGAATTACTGGATGTTAGAGTTACAGAAGCTCCCGGGATGCCTCCAAATGCATCGGCAGTTCGTTTATATGAAGTGTTAAAAAAAGAAGCCATTCGACTTGGAGTTCGCTTTTACCTGGATACACAGGTTGCGGGATGCCATGTTGAAGAAAATCTGGTGAAATCATTAAAGATAAAAACGACGAACAGAATGACAGAAATCACCGGCCTGAATTATATCATTGCTTCCGGCGGGATCCTGGGCGGGGGGATTGAGGTAACATCTGCCGGATTAAAAGACCGGGTTCTCGGATTGGAAGTGGATGAGTTCGGGCAATACACAAATTGCCCTCAAAACGTGTTCCCGGCCGGGGCGAGCCAGGGAACAAAAGTTACCCGTTATGGAATTACCGGCGGGATCTTCTCCGTTTTATCAAGCTATAAAGCCAATTCACGTCTGAACCTGCTTGCAAAGGAGGATCAACATGCTTAATCTGACCTGTCCGGAAAATTCTTATGACTCATGCCTGAAATGTAATGCATGTGTGGTAAGTTGTCCTGTTTCCAATGTAACGCTGGATTTCGGAGGTCCGAAGCATTTGGGGCCTGAGTTGAAAAGATTGATTGAAAATCAGGAATTCATCGATGACTCCCGAATCGAATATTGTACACTTTGCGGGAATTGTGATATAGCTTGTCCTGAAAATGTCAAGGTTACGACTTTAACTGCTTTTGCCAAGGCTTGCCACAACGAACTTGGAGGTTCAAAATTTCGTGATCTCATTTTAAGTAATGCAGAATTGGTCGGGAAAGTGGCTTCAACCTTTGCACCTCTGACAAATATGGCCATGAAAATGAAACCGGTTCGAAAAGTAATGGAAGGTGTTATGGGAATTGCGTCTGAACGTATATTCCCAGATTACAGATTTAATAATTTTAATAAGGTCTACAATAAAACTACTGCCAATACACACCGCAAAGTAGCTTATTTTGTGGGATGCTATGCGACATATAATGCTCCGGAAGTAGCAGAATCGTTTGTAAAGGTTATGGAATATAACGGAATTGAAGTTGCAAAGCCGAAGCAAAAATGCTGTGGTGTTCCCATGTTTTCTAACGGAAAAATGAAACAGGGACTAAAGAATGCCAACGATAATGTGAAAAGTCTGCTGGAGTACACACGTCAGGGTTATGATGTTGTTCTTACCTGTACAAGTTGTACAATGGCACTGAAAAAGGAATATGTTTCATTTTTACAATCTGAACAGGCTTATGAATTGGCCGAGCATGTATATGATGCGGACGAGTATTTGAGAATGCTGTACGAAAAGGGAGAACTTAACACCAATTTTGGGCAGATGAAGATAAAAGCAGGGTATTATGCACCGTGTCACATGAAATCTCAAGGAACAGGAAATCCCGCTCTGGATGTATTGGGACTGATTCCTGGCTATGAAATCCGTGATGTGGCTGCAGGCTGTTGTGGACAATGCGGTACATTCGGCTTTAAGAAGGAAAAGTATGAGGTGTCCATGGCTATTGGAAAACAAATGGCTGAAGCAGTCAAGGAAACCGGCGCAGATTGCATCGTAACCGAATGCGGGATGTGCAAAAACGCCATACGTCAACTAACAGACAAAGAAGTAAAACATCCGATGCAAATATTGGCCGAAGCCTATGAAAAAGCGAAAACAGGTGAGAAACAGATTTCCTAGAAGCTGACTGCAATAACATGGAAAAATCGTCCTTTTGATATGGAATATCCCGGTTTTTTTGCTCAAATAAAAAACAAACATTCCAACCCCTGATGCAGGTTGGAATGTTTGTTTTCTGCATAAACAGATCATGAAAACGATCCTGTTGGGAAACCCCTGGGAGGATAGATTTAAACACTGACTAGTTCTCTTGTCAACCGTTTTGTGATTATCCCATTTTGTATGAGATGCCAAACCCGCCTTTGGGGTATACCCATTCAATATTTTCTTTCGGGCAGGCAATTCTGCATGTCCCGCATTCCACACAGTTTTCATAGGCAACCGTGGTCATTTTCTGTTTTTCATCCCATTCGTATACATCCGCTGGGCAGAAGAAGTTGCACTCCTTGTTCGTACATTTGAGACAAGCATCCTGGTCTTTGATCGTCAGGTGAGACACGTTATCACATTTGAACCGAATCGTAAACAATCTGTCGGTAATGGCTTCACTCATCCGTTTATTGACCTCCATCCCTTATAGCCGAGTTTCATCAGATTTAATGATCCACCGGCTGCTTCCTGAATTTTCCGCAATGCCATTTTTTGTTTTTCAGCTTTCGTTATCCCGTCAACCTTGAACATATTGTAGGCTGCTTCGTTGACTGCTTTTGGAATTTGGGTAAACAACATTTCGGGATCTGATTCGTTTAACAGATTGTGCAGTCCTTTGTATTTTTTCAAATCTTTCATAATGAAAGAGTTTCTTAAGCGTTCATCATAGAGTTTCAGTGTCTCAGCTGAAAAATCGCCTTTGTTTTTGGCCTCAATAATGGCTTCGCCTGCCATTCGTCCGGAAGCCATTGCCAGGTTGGTTCCTTCCCGGTGAACAAAGTTGATCAATTGTGCGGCATCTCCAACGATACACCAGCCGTCTCCAGAAAGTGGCGGGATGGAATAATAGCCGCCTTCGGGAATCAGGTGAGCCGAGTATTCCACTCTTTCTCCGCCTTCAATAAGCTTGCGGATCATCGGATGCTGTTTTACAGCGTCAAGAATGGCATAAGGTTTGATTTTCTTTTTCTGGAGATCATTAACCATAATTCCGACACCCAGGGAAATGGTGTCCTTGTTGGTGTACAAGAAGCCCATTCCGGCCATTCCCTGTGTGACTTCACCCATATATTCAATCGTGACCCCTTCGTCTGAATCCACATTGAACCGGTCCTGAATTTTTTCCTTGGGAAGGGCAATCACTTCCTTGACGGCGAGCGATACTTCATCGGGACGCCATTCCTTGTGAATACCCAGGGATTTGCCCAGCAGGGAGTTAACGCCGTCGGCAATAACCACTACATCCGCATAAAGGTCTCCGTCTTTGCGGTCCGTTTTGACCCCAACCACACGGTTTCCTTCCCGGAGCAGATCGACCGCAGCAGTTTCATAGATCGGCAGTGCTCCGGCTTCTACTGCCTTGTCAGCAAACCACTGGTCAAATTTTACCCTGAATGCAGTAAAACAGTTGATCGGATCTTTATATGCCTCATTGCGATGGCTAAATGTTACCATGGACTCTTTTCCCAACATCCAGAACCGTTGTTCAACAATATTCCGTTCGATCGGGAATTTGCGTTCTTTCCAGAATTCGGGTACAAGCTCTTCCAGCTGCTTGCGATAAAGAACACCCCCGAAAACATTTTTGGCCCCCGGAAACTCGCCGCGTTCCAGCAGAACCACGTTAAGTCCGGCTCTTGCCATTGTCAGGGCGGCCGCAGTTCCTCCCGGACCCGCACCAACTACAACGGCATCAAATTTTTCACTCACTGTACATCGCTCCTTCTCAAGCAGTGATTGATTAAAATCGATGTTTTCTTGAAAGATGCTATGCTTTAATTACTGTCGGGTCCGATTTTTCCGCTTTTCTTTTTTTCACTTGTGCGGTAATAGCGGGTACGATTTTAAACAAATCTCCTACAATGCCATAATGGGCAAATTGGAAAATAGGAGCATCGGGATCCTTGTTGATTGCCACAATTACGTCAGAATCAGCCATACCCACAGTATGCTGAACGGCACCGGAGATACCGATTGCAAAATAAAGTTTTGGTCTTACGGTATGTCCCGTTTGTCCTATCTGATGTTCATGTGTAATCCAACCGGCATCAACACAGGCACGGCTTGCGCCCACTTCACCACCCAGTTCATCGGCCAGTTCTTTTAACAGTTTGAAGCCTTCGGGGCCTCCCAATCCTCTTCCGCCGGCAACAATAACTTCTGCTTCTTCCAGGTTGACTTCATTTTTCTTTTCGATAAAGTCAAGCACTTTGGTAGCGATCTCTTCGTTTTTAACCGGATTTTCAATGCGGATAATTTCACCTTTGCGTTCCGGATCACGCGGAAGGGCTTCAAATACTCCGGCCCGGGCTGTTGCCATTTGCGGCCGATATTGTTTACATAAAATGGTTGCCATCAGTTTTTCGCCAAAGGCAGGACGGCTGGCCAATAACAGTCTCGATGGCGGCGGTTCCACATCCAGTGCGGTTGTGTCGGCTGTCAGGCCGGTTGGTACGTGTGTAGCAATGGCACCAGCCAGGTCCCGACCGGTTCCGGTAGCGCCAAACAGGCAAATTTCAGGTTTGGCATCTTCAATCAACTTCAGGGTAATACGGCTGTATGGTTGGGTACGGTAATCTTTCAGTTCGGGGCCTTCACACAAATATACTTTGTCAGCACCATAGTAGATCGCTTCATTGGCCAGATGTTCCACATTGTCACCGATAACAAGTGCCATCAGTGCAGTATCCAGTTTGTCGGCCAGTTTTTTGCCTATTCCAAGCAATTGCCAGGATACGCTTTTGGCTACTCCATTCCGCTGTTCCACAAAAACAAGAATTCCACGGTAATCAGACCAGTCAGGCATCTGGTCTTTCTTTTGTTGACTAGACATAAGTGTCGCCTCCTTTGATCAGATCCAGCCTAATTTTTCCGCCAGTTTGGTTTCCGCCAGTTTTTGTGTCAGTTGCTCAGCAATCTGTTCAGGCGTATCACCTTCGATGATTTCTCCTTCAATTTTTCTGACTTCCGGCACCCAGGTTTTGCCGACAACTGTAGGAGAGCCTTTCAGGCCGATTTTACTCATGTCCACATTTTCAAAATCAGCGATTGTCCAGGTAATTGGCTCGTATCTGGCAGCCCGGATCATTCCTGGAAGCGATGCTCTGCGAACTTCGTTCAGTTCTTTCAGGGCTGTAATCAGAGCCGGCATCGACGTTTCAACAACTTCCGTTCCATCTTCCAGATATCTGTGAACAGTGATTTTGCGTGTTTCAGGGTCAACTTTTTCGACTTTCCCTACATAGGTTAACTGCTCCAGGTTTAACCGGCAGGCTATACCGGGTCCAACTTGGCCGGTATCCCCGTCCAGGGTTTGTTTTCCGCAAAAGACGATGTCTGCTTTGCCCCATTTTTCTTCAGCTTTTTCAATTGCTTTCGCCAGCACATAGGAAGTTGCAAGTGTATCTGCTCCGGCGAACTTGCGGTCTGTTACAAGAATTGCTTCGTCAGCTCCAAGCGAAATACATTCCTTGAGGGCTTTAATGGCTGGAGGCGGTCCCATCGTTATTACGGTCACTCTGGCACCAATTTCATCTTTGATGCGCAAAGCTTCCTCCAGACCATGCAGATCATAAAAGTTGACAATACTGGGAACCCCTTGTCGAATCAAGGTATTCGTGACCGGATCAATCCGAATTTCTCTGCTGTCAGGAACTTGTTTGATGCAGACAACAATATGCAACATGTGGCAACCTCCATTTAGAGAGTAAATAAATTTTGGGAACCATTTACTCAATTTTTCACGAATAACATTGTGAGCCGGTTAATTGCTCAATTTCTTCGTTAAATAGCTGGGCTGTCAACAAATCCTTCCGTGAATGGGCTTCCAAAATTTTGGATATTTTCAAAGCGGTACCAACAGGATAAAGAGACCGGGTTTCATAGAATGGCGAGAAATACCAGAATGGCTTGTTTTGACTTACGGGATAAACAGCAACCTTCCAACCGGGGCTGGTATGATCTTCAATCCAGATCAACGCAATCAGCCAATGTGTAAAAGACCCATTTACACCTCCGTTTCCATAAAATAATTTCCTCAGTGCTGCCTGGTCATTTTCTCCGACGGTTACAACGGACTTATCATAAAAGTCTTTGAAAGGGGGGGCATCTGGCATTGATTTCCCTCCAATTGGGTAGTTTTGTATTGCCCGTCAGAAAAAAACGGGCAATTTTTGCAGAAACCGTTTGACCTTAGAACCATGCTGGTTCCCTTTCGGGAATAGTGAGGAAGAAACAATCAAGATATCAACTGAATATCCCGGCTTTCTGAAACATGTGATATCATCAGAAAACTTCTGTTATTCAGCCCATTGGTAAAATCTAGAAACCCTTGTCTGTAAAGAAAATCAGCACAAATTCAGGAAGTGTATATTGTGAGAAATTGATCATGAATATGTGCTGCAAAGAGATAAAAATTTTTTGAGGATGAATAAGTGAAAAACTTGTTCAATCTCCATTATTAGATATGTTTTGGAGAATGTAAAGACTATAGTTGGTTTAGACATTGAGTCGATTTTCAGTTTTTTTAAAACTGTTATTATTATAATATAGAGTTCGATTATGAAATCAAGTGATTGCAAGTGATTGTAAAAAATGTGAAACCAATGTTCAAATAATTATACCATATTTATAAAGATGTTGAAACTTCCGCAATTTTACTTACAAATCAACGCTTTTGAAGCCTGGATTGGTAACGCTGTAGTGGAAAATTTGGAAACAATGTTTATCAAATGCATTAAAAGGTGAATATTCGTTTTCAATAAAATATTGATCGACTTTATTTAGTTTTAATCAGTTTGGTTTTGTTTTAATATGACAGTTTTTTGTTGAGACGAGTTTAATTTCCTTGTTTTACAAATTTATTCATCTTAAAAACTGAACATGATGATCCGGGGCGGAATTTCCAGTTAAATCAGTAAAGAGTATTGACGAAAAATCAGTTCATGGAAATTGCAATTTTTTGTTGACAACAATCACGCATCGTGATAATATCAGATCTGTCGCTGTAAGAGAGCGGCAAACAACAAAAAAACGTGTTCCTTGAAAACTGAAGAGTGATGACAGTGACTCGTTAATTCTTATTGAGCAATCAAACTTTTTTTGGAGAGTTTGATCCTGGCTCAGGATGAACGCTGGCGGCGTGCCTAATACATGCAAGTCGAGCGGGGCCCGCCCCTTCGGGGGATTGGGCCCAGCGGCGAACGGGTGAGTAACACGTGGGCA
>JBAVDL010000268.1:0-3079 GCA_049587175.1 Thermoactinomyces sp. | reverse complement strand
GTACATGCGTAAAATGTGGTGCAAAGTCCTTATATATTCAGTTTTTCCAATTTGACGGCAAACATTATTGCCGGATGTGCTATACGGATCAGTTGCAGCAGGCCCGCAAAAAAGTCATCAGCATTGCTGTTAACCGAACGCCCTGATACAGGGCATTTTTTTTGGAAGGATATCATGATATGTATTGCGAAAATGTAATAGAAAGTTTAAATAGGGAAATTGTTCACAATTTTGCCCCAACAGACTCCGACGCGCGAAGGGAAGCAGGTGTATCTTGCAGGATTGATGAAATCACCTTGTGTAAAACACGTAAAACGTCTATAATTGCCCTAGGTAAATACAGTGTTTTGGCGATTTTGTCAACTGGCAGGATGTTCCGGATTTTGTCAGACTTTCTCTGTTCGCTTCATGGGTCTTAAGATTGTAAATGCATTCTCTTTCACAAATTAAGAGTGTTCTTTTTAATTCATGTACTTGCGACATAAACGGGATTATGAGTAAAATGGTAGAAGCAGTACTGTAAAGAAAGATTAACCAATGAGGCAAATCATTCCAATAAAAATAGAGAGAATGATAGATAGTTTAGCCTTTATATATATTAGAAATTGAAATCAGAGAACATCAGGGAGGTTAAGCTATGGGTCCCAGGAAAGAGAACCATAGATTCTTGGAAAAGGGTAATCACCTTTCATTTCCTGAAGCGCGTTTTGGACTGGCAAAAAAAGAAACTTTCAACCCTGTCAAGAATCACCGGGAGGAGAAGAGTGAACCTCGTTACCAGCAGCAGATGTTGGGGATGCTTAACACTCTGCAGCAGAACTTTACTTCGCTGTTAAATGTGGTTACCAATCGCCTTTCTTATGACAGGACCAAAGAGGTGGCCTTTGACCGACTTTACAAAGAGATGGAAGAACTGAAGCAGGATCAGGAACTTCAACAATTCCGCCCGCTTTTTATAGATCTGATTCTATTAATTGACCGGATGAACAACATTTATAACGATAAACTGGAAGTAGGAGAAAACAACCCGGAATTAATTAATGTCCTGCAAACTTTGAGCCATGAAGTGCTGGAAATCTTGTACCGTCGAGGTGTTGAATTGATTGTTGCCCCATCCAACAAGTTTGATCCAAAGATTCAGCAAGTGGTTGATGTTGTTCCCACCAACAATCCTGCGGAAGACAATATGGTTGTCCATATGGTGCGCCATGGATTCAGATATAAAGATGTGGTTCTCAGACCTGAAGAAGTTATTATCAAAAAGTATAACTCCTGACAATTGGCAATGGGAAAACAGGATCAGTCAGTACCGACTGGTCTTTCATCATCAGTATTTTCTGTTCAAGGGGGTTTTCAAGCACGACACGAGAGATGGGACTCCCGTCTTTTCGTATTCAATTCAGCCTGATTTTCCAGCAAATTACATAAAAATTTCGTGAAAGAGGGTAGCAAAGGGGAAGATTTGTCCCCGTAACCCACGGGTTAGAAGTGATCGAAGGAGTGAAAAAAAGATGGGAAGAGTCGTTGGGATCGACCTGGGAACAACCTATTCGGCGATCTCTGTTGTCAATAAATATGGCAAGCCGGAAATCATTGTAAACCGGGAAGGGGAGCGAATTACTCCTTCTGTCGTTCTCTTTGAAGACAAGGAAGTAGTTGTTGGCAGTATAGCAAAGCGTTCCGCTGTTGCAAGTCCTTTTAATGTGGTTCAATTTGTCAAACGGCAGATCGGTGATAAAACATGGAGGTTTAATACGGAGAATGGCGGCGAATTTACCCCGGAAGAAATTTCAGCCATGATCATACGCCGCCTCAAGGAAGATGCGGAAACCCTTCTGGGTGAAAAAGTGGAAGATGCTGTAATCACCGTACCAGCCTATTTTGATGATGCACAGCGTAAAGCTACCCAGGATGCAGGGCGAATCGCGGGGCTTAACGTTCTTCGCATTATCAATGAGCCGACTGCTGCTGCACTCGCTTACGGACTGGACAAGATGCATATGAACGAGAAAATTCTTGTCTATGACCTGGGTGGAGGAACTTTTGACGTTACCATCATGTCGTTATCGGAAAGCGGATTGCGCGTATTGTCTACAGGCGGAGCAAAAAATCTTGGCGGCTTTGACTGGGACAATGCCATTATGAATTACTTGAATGAAGAATTCCAGAAACATGGAGGGGTTGATTTACTGGAAGACCCCATGCTCGAACAGGACTTGCGCGACAAGGCGGAAATTGCCAAGAAAACCCTTTCTGTTCGTGACCGCACCAATGTGTTTTTATCCGCTGAAGGAGTCAACACATCCATTACCCTGACAAGAGAAAAATTTGATGAATTAACGGAATCATTATTAAATCGCACACAAAAAATCATGGAATTTGTACTGGAAGATGCGGGTGTAGAATGGAAAGATATTGATAAAGTTCTTCTGGTAGGAGGATCTACCCGCATGAAACAGGTACCGGCCATGATTGAACGTGTGACAGGCATTAAGCCGTCGCTTGATGTAAACCCCGATGAAGTTGTTGCCTTTGGAGCAGCCATCCAGGGCGCAATTCTGCAGATCAAAGAAGGGAAAGCAGACCTTTCACTTAGCCAATCCTTCCCGATTGTTGAGGTTCAGGATGTCAATTCCCACAGTATGGGAGTTGTTGCACTTGATGAATCCGGCCAGGAATTTAATTCGATTGTTCTCAAGAAAGATACAGTGATCCCAAGTAAAGTAAGCGGATATTATACCACCACCGTTGACCACCAGTCCCAATTGCACCTGCAGATAACCGAAGGGGAAGACGTAGATCTCGATTATGTGAAAATTGTTGGTGAAGGCATGATCGATCTGCCGGATTATCCTAAAGGTGCTCCCCTTGAAGTGATTTTTGAATATGATAGTGATGGAATCATTCATATTTCAGTTATTGATTCTACAGCGGGAACATTGCTGGGAGAGTTGAAAATAGAACGGAAATCCAACCTGACAGAAGAAGAAGTACTGGAAAAACAAGAGCGCATAACCAAGTTGGCGATTGGTTAGAAACAGTTCCTGGGAATAAAAGAAAAGAGAGGTCAGTAAAAGAG
>JBAVDL010000267.1:0-18777 GCA_049587175.1 Thermoactinomyces sp. | reverse complement strand
TTTAAAATTTCTCTTCAGAATTTGTGCCATTTTCTCTTTTATGTTCAACATGCTTGTCCTCCTTATCCTCCCAGCGCCAGACGCACCACAGACTGACTGGCATAGTCAACAAACCAGTTTACACCGTGCGGACTCAAGCCCAGATAAATACTGATCATCAGCATGGCGACAATGGCTGCCTGCATCAGGACAGGTACTTTGAGAGCAGGTTTAGTAACATCCGGTTGATCATGATGAGGCTTCTCCAAAAAAATCCGATAGCCCGCTCGTACCAGACATGCCAGTGTCAACAAACTGGTTCCGGCTGCCACCCCGACAGCCCACCACATATTGGCCTGTGCCGCTGCAACAAGAATGGTAAATTTACTCCAAAATCCGTTGAGAGGAGGCAGCCCTCCTATTGCAAAAGCGGCGACGAAAAAGGATATCACAATAACAGGATGATGCCGTTTTCCCTTAAGTTCACTGATCAAGGTGGTTCCGTTGGTCAGAAGCAGCACACCGGCACACAAAAAGAGTGTCGACTTAAGCAAAGCGTGGTTGAGCATATGATAAATCGCACCAAACAAACCCAGATAGGTGCCAATTCCCAACCCCATGATAATATATCCCATTTGGCTCACACTGCTGTAAGCCAGCATGCGCTTCAAGTCATCCTGCACAAAAGCTGCCATGATTCCCATTACCATGGTTACTGCACCGACCAGCACCAAAAAGAACGCCAAGGCATTATCCAACGAGTAAAGGATTGTGATCAACCTAACCAGAGCATATGCCGCCACTTTTATTGTTACCCCGGACAATAAAGCACTGACAGGACTTGGAGCCTGGGAATGGGCATCTGGCAGCCAAGCATGAAAAGGGATAATACCGGCTTTCGTACCAAAACCGATAATCAACAGACAGCCGGCAATCAGTACCAGGTGTGGAGGCATATATGAGCTGACCTTAGCGATTTCGGTGATCAACATCGCCTTCTCACCGGGAAGATACGTAGTCGCAGACGCATAGAGCATGACACAGCCAAGTAAAGCCAGGGTAATCCCCACCGTACACAGAATCAAATACTTATACCCGGCTTCCAAAGATTCAGCCCGTCCGTAGAAGGTGACAAGCAAAGCAGACGCCAGCGTTGTTGCTTCTACGATTACGAATAGCATGATGACATTGTTCGTTACAGCAGCAAAGGTCATGGTACTGATAAAAACCGAATTCAGCAAAAAATAGAGCGGCAGTCGATTCATCGCAACTTTTCCGATTTTCATCTCATGCCTGAGATAGGGCCAGGCAAACAGACTGGAAACAAGGCCGACCAGACAAACAATGATGATCACAACAGCGCTTAATCCATCTGCATATAACTCTCCCCCCCATGCACTCAAGGGAGTTCCTTCATGGACAAGAACAACAATTTTGGCAGCAATCGCTATTGTTCCCACAGCACCAATAATTGTCGGCAAACCTGCCATCTGCGGTTTCCTTTTGCCTAGTACAAAATCAATCACGCCGCAGGCAGCAGGCAGCAAAAACAGCCACCACAACAAACCGGACTCAGTCATACCTTTCCCTCCTAACCGCGCAACTTCGACAACTTGCAGGTATCGGATAATCCCGCCAGGCTGTAGATTTGCCCCGCAATATACAATAGCATCCAAACAGAGATAACCACATCTGTAACAATCCCGATCATCGCCGTTTCAGGAATGGACGGAGCCAGACTGACCAGGCTCATATGCACTCCATTCTCCAGCAAGCAAAGTCCAATCACTGCCTTGACCGCATGTCTGCGGTTCAGGAGAGCATACAGACCAACTGCCATAATCGCCACCGCTGCTGACATATTGATATGAAACGGCTGTTTGGACAGTTCACCGCCCAGAGTCAGGAGCGGATAATAAAGATAAGTCACCCCGAAAGATCCGGCTGTAACCACGATTCCAATCACAATTGACAAAGGTGCAGGCAAAATGGTACCCAATTCATTGGAATCAACCTTTTTTAGATACCGCCACAACAGACAAGGAATAATAACAACCTTTGATATCAATACGGTCAAACTCCACAGCAGCAGGGCGTGGTTCGGCAGATAGAAAGCATAAGTTGCCAGAATCAAAACCAAAAGCAGCGCCTGCCCCAAGTAAACTTTAACAGCCCCCGTCAGGCTGTGGTACTCGCTCGCCAAAAGAGAAGTCAGTATCAGCAGCAGACACAGGACGGATACCAACATATCAGCCACGGTGCATACCTCCCTGCAAATCGAAATTGACACCGGTTTTTCTTTGCCGACAATCGGCACACAACCGCAGCCATTTGGGGAGCTCCGTTTTTTCCTTCATCCACTCTGGAACAAATTCATTTTCCAGCTTTTCGATCATACGCCCTGTTGTAAAAGGTGTACCACAAGCTTCACACTTCTCCAGACTCAGCAAAATTCGAATTTTCATATCTTCCCTGGTGTCGGTTGCCAGTTCAAACTCGCGGGTCAACGAAGCAGCCCCGGTGGGACAAACATCCTGGCAGCGCCCGCAGTACGTGCAGCGGGAATAGTCCAGTTCCAGCATTCGTTCGTTGTTCCGG
The DNA here is from genome assembly GCA_049587175.1 of Thermoactinomyces sp. GTDB lineage: Bacteria > Bacillota > Bacilli > Thermoactinomycetales > Thermoactinomycetaceae > Thermoactinomyces. Next base: position 16,200 of record JBAVDL010000267.1, on the reverse strand, counting down.
TCGATTAGGGAAATCAGCCTGGGTGGACACACCTGGGCGCAAGCCCCGCAACCAAGACACTTCTCCCCGTCAATCGTCGGACGTCCGCGAAAAGTCGGACTACCCAGATGGCCTTCATTTTCGGACACAAAGGGATACGCCAATGTAACCCGGCCAGCTTTCAAACATAATACAATTTCCTTTAGTTTACTGCTGAGCATGTGACCACCTCCTTAACCACCAATCAAGGCAATGGCCATTCCTGCCAGGGCAAAAAGAACAGTGCCGGCATAGAAGGGGATTGCCTGGTTGATTTTCAGACGGGGGTTAATATTGGCAATCAGTTCAACAATTATCAAAACCAGAGTGATTTTTATGAAATACAGGAGAATATCCAACAGGAAAGAGCCTGTTTTTGGCCACGGAGCAAATATTTCAACAAAGAGCGAAGCATAGATTACTCGTTTGCCGAAAAAAGCCCACCTGAAAAAAGCCAGGTTGGGTCCGGAAAACTCAATCATCGGACCTTCCATAAGCTCAGTCTCCGCTTCAGCCAGATCAAAGGGCACTTTGCCGATTTCAGCCTGAGTGGCCAACAAAAAGGCGAGTCCGGCTATCACCATGGACCATGTCAACCCCTGCGCAGCATACCACCCGGTAATGCCTCCCAGCAGCAATGTTCCCGATTTGATGGCTCCTGTTATCAGTGTAATTGCAAGCACCGGTTCTACCACCATGATCAGCATCATCTCCCGGCAGGAGCCGATATAGGCATAGGTACTGCCGGTAGCCATTCCCCCCAGCATGATACAGATCGCCGAGACGGTCAGCAGGTAGACGAGAACGATGGCATCACCGGCAAATCCGAATGGAGCCGCTACTCCTACAGGAGTAAATAATGCAGCGGCCAAGATACTGACCAGGCAAGTAAAGGGAGCATAGCGGCTGATCCGGTTCTCTTGAACTTCACTGGTTTCTTTTACAAACATTTTCATCAGGTCATAATAAGGCTGTAATATTGGCGGACCTTGCCGTGAATGGATAACTGCCCTTGTCTTCCGCATGATCCCTTCGAACAAGGGAGACAACAGCAATACAACTGCGAGATTGTAAATTGCTGTCATTGTCACCTGCAACATCACCGTTCACCTCCTGCAGAACCGCCGGAAATCTTGTAGTTCAACAATTCTTGCTGTGAATAAATTCGTACCCCTTGGGTACAGTGATCGACGACTTCCACCCGTTCGGTACAGGAAAAACAGGGATCAATACTACCGACAATAATCGGAAAATCAGCTACTGTAGCGGTTTCCAGCATGTAGGGCACAGCCGGCAGTTGACTATAAGTCGGCGCCTTGACCCTCCAACGGTAGGGCCGGTTATCAGGGCCGGTCAGTACATAATGGCAGCATTCTCCACGGGGAGCTTCGAGTAAAGAGACCCCTTCCCGCCAGGGTGGAATAGACTTGGGTTCAGCCATGATCGGGCCTGACGGCATATTGTAAATAGCCTGGCGGATCAGATCAATGGAATGGAACAATTCATCCACCCTTACCAATGTTCGTGCCCATACATCACCGGCTTCGTACTTAGGGACTTTAACGCCCAGTTCACCGTAAGCCGCATAGGGATAATTCACCCGTGCGTCAAAGCCTAGCCCTGATGCCCGGGCAGTCGGTCCAACCACACACAGTTTCCGGGCATCCTCCTTGGATAATGTTCCCACATGTTTGAGTCGTTTGATAAAGGAGGTATCCCCTGCAATTGCATCCACGATTTTCCGGCTTTCTGCCTCAATCTCTCCAAGGGTGGATTTTATTTTGCCATACAGTTCCGGCGGAATATCCCGCCGTACTCCACCAACCAGATTCATACCGTAGGTCTTGCGGTTTCCGGTTATTTGTTCACTCAGCCACATCACCGGTTCTCTCACCCGCCAGGACTGCATCAGCACAGTATCAAAGCCAACGATATGTCCGGCCAGTCCCAGCCACAGCAAGTGACTATGAATCCGCTCCAGTTCCAGCATGATCGTTCGGATATAACGGGCACGGGCCGGAACCTCAATTTCTCCCGCTGCCTCCACGGCCTGGCAATAACCTGTACTGTGAACAAATCCGCATATTCCGCAAATACGTTCCGCCAAAAAAGAAATCTTATTGTAATCCATGACTGTCTCGGCCAGCTTTTCAATCCCCCGGTGGCTGTAAAAACCGCGATAATGACAGTCAACAACCTTTTCCCCCTCGACAAGCAGCCTAAAATAAGCCGGTTCTTCCAGCGTGGGATAAAAGGGTCCTACCACCATAACCGTCTGTCCTTCGCTTAATTCCGGCAAATCCGGTTTGACATTTTTCACACGAGGCGGTTTCAAGTCATAGGGAAAATCCTTGCGCAACGGATGCACATCGTCTGGCCAGTCATCAGCCAGAACCAGCTTGCGCGGACTGGGATGTCCTTCCGGAATGATGCCAAGCAGGTCTTTGATTTCCCGCTCACACCAGTCGGCTCCGGGTATGACCGGCGTCAGTGACGGAATATGCGGAGATTTGGCATCAACCGGCACCTTCAACACTACAATGATGCCTTCATGATCAAGGGAAAACAAAAACAAAACCTCGTAACCACCAGTCATTTCCACCTTATCGGTACCTACGGAAGTGATCAGCCTGGCTCGCCAGGTATGCAATAAGTAACCGGCCATGGCCGTAAGCGTGTCGGACGCAACTGTCAAAAAGAGATGATTTTTCCCGGACTGGTGGGAAAGCACTGTATCCCGAAAATGGGTGCGTATTTGGTCAAGAAGTTCCGATGGAGACATAACAATCACCACCTCGCGATAGTAAATACCAGTATCAATGCCAATATTGCACCAACAACCTGGAACAAAAGATATAGCTGGCCTGACCCGGTATGAATCTTGCTGATGCCGCTACTTGCCGACATGAACACTCTGCTTGCCGGTTGATATAGCCACCGGTCAAGATCAAAAATTTTTGCCAGAAGCTGTGGCATTTTCCACTTCCGCCTAAAGGACGGCCTATAAAGGAAGGAGAGTTTCTTTTTAAACGGCAGGTAAAAGTTGCTGGCACGATAACGACTGAAGGCGTCTTCCACCTCTTCACCACAGTACCAGACCAGATTGCGACGTACCGGGGTCTTAAGCCAGTCATGCAACAGATACGTCAGTATCAATCCGGCGCCAAGGGCACCAACAATCCACAAAGGCATATTGGCCGACAGCTTCAGCCCTGCATCCACAACCTGCATTCCCGACCACGGCATATGATCCAGCAGGAAATCTAACCGGAATAATTGTGTTCCCAAGGATGATGTGGACAAGGCCAGATAAATGAGACCAACCGGCAAAGCCGGCAGCAATCCCAACAACAGGCAACCTGCCGCCAGCACCCATTCCACCGCCCTCATACTTTCAGGAACTTTGCAATCCGGCAATGGTAGAGGCGCTTGGGAACCGAGGTAAGCACTTCCCAGATATTTAATGTACGCCGCCAGGCTTACCGTACTGATAAAGATAGCCACCACCCCAAACAGTAAAAATAGCGGATATTTCATACCGCCGAATATCGCCGCATGGTACAGCAACCATTTGCTCATAAACCCGTTCAGCGGCGGCGTACCGGAGATAGACAGTGCTCCTGTCAGAGCACAGAATGCACTGACCGGTATTACAGCTATTAATCCCCCCATCCGATTCAAATCACGTGTACCGGTAACATACAGAACCGACCCTGTATTAAAAAACAGCAAGGATTTAAACAATGCATGGTTAAAAACATGGAATAAAGCACCGGTAAAAGCGACGAAACTCAAGACAGGACTGGTTTTTACAAGGACAAGCCCCAAACCGATTCCCATCAGAATATAGCCCATCTGGCCGATACTGCTCTGTGCCAGCAGTCTTTTGCAGTCATCCTCTCCCAACGCCCGGAGATTACCCACAATCATGGAGAGAACGCCAAAGGACGCAATGATGATTCCCCAGTTCGTTGAAACATCCGATACAGGAAGAAGCCAGACGAAAAAGCGTAAAAACCCATAGACCCCCATTTTACTCATCACACTTGAGAACAATGCGCTGGCACTGGACGGTGCAACAGGATAGGCCTCGGGAAGCCATAAACCCAGGGGATACATACCGGCTTTCGTACCAAAAGCAAGCACCAGCAAGGCAAGCACTGTATTTAATACGGCCGGGTGTTCCACTGCCAACTGTTCCATAACAGCAGGCAAGCTGGCGAAGCTAAAGGAGCCGCCGTAATAGGCCAAAATGGCCGCCGCTAAAATCAAGCCTCCCGAACTCATCTGCGTCATAAAGAAATAGATATACCCTGCGCGCAAATTCCTCTTATCCTCGTTTTCATAGATTACGAGAAAGTAGGAAGACAGGGTCATGATTTCCCAGAATACCAGAAAGTATACCAGGTCAGATACCATCACCACCCCTAGCATGCCGGCTACTAGTACCAGGAAAGGAAAATAATACATTTTGACCGGCCTTCTCTTATAGAGGGAGAGGTACCCTGACCCATAGACAACCGAAGCAACCGAAAGCAAACTGATCAAGATCAAGAAAAGGGCCCCCAGCCCATCAACGGTGAAGGATAGCTGAACAGGAAAATCCTTCGTAAGCAAGCCGCCAAATTCAATCTGGACCGTTCCGCCTGTTAACACAGAAACGGCCAACACCAACATACCCGCAGCGGCCAATACCACAGCCGCCAGACTGATCTTTTTGGTTATACGCACATTACTGCAGATCAGGGATAAAACTGCCCCAACTGCAAGTACACCAAATGAGAAACCGAATATAGTTGTTAAGCTCATTGATTCACCCTCCCATCACCTGTTCAATCAGCGGCAGGGAAAAGTATGGCGAAATGATGCTGCAAATCATCAAAATGATCAGCGGCACCAGCATGGTCAACGGCGGGTCTTGCGCCTTCTGCGCTTTTAGGGAACAGGGACCAAAAAATACTTTATGAACGACAACAAGAAACCAGGCGAAAGTAATGACACTCTCCAAGAGAGCCAAAATACCTGCAAACCAGCCCCAAGTCGTTCCGATCTTGATCGCTCCGGCTATTATAAAGAACTTGCTCCAAAAAATATTAAACGGTGGGATACCACTAATTGCCAGCGCTCCGATCACAAAAGCCGTTGTTGTAACCGGCATTCTTTTGCCCAGGCCGGATAATTCGTTCATGCTGCGGGTGCCTGTCGCACAGGAAATGGCGCCAACTGCTAAAAAGAGCAGGCTTTTAGTAAAAGAATGGTTAATCAGATGTAAGAGTCCCCCCTTAAAGGCCAGCGCAGAACCCATAACGCCCAGCGATAGCCCGATGAGCATATAGCTTAAATGAGCAATCGTCGAAAAGGCCAGCAAACGTTTGAGATCATCCTGGAAGAAATAGAAAATTGCCCCGATATACATGGTAATTAAAGCCATACTCCCCATAAGGATGCCGATATCGGGAGAAACCACTCCGGCGGACACAAGCATCCTGGCGGTAAGATAGATCCCTGCCTTCACCATGGCGGCAGCATGCAGGTAGGCACTGGCCGGAGTAGGAGCCGCCATCGCAGTCGGAAGCCAGGTGAAAAAGGGAAATTGAGCGGCCTTCCCCCAAGCAGCAATCAAAAGGAAAATAATGACCATTGTCTTGACGGAACCGGACAGTTCCGCAATCGCTTCAAATGCAAAGGAATTTGTATAGTAATAAATGATCAGCAACGCAGCAAGAAAAAAGAGTCCGGCCGCATGAGTAATCACCAGCGCCTTGAAACCGGCGGAGACCGATTCTTTTGTGCCATAATAGGAAATCAAAGCCCAGGAGCAAAGTGTCGTCAATTCCCAAAAAATGAAGAGCTGCAGGAAATCAGGAGAAAGCACAAGTCCAACCATGGAGCCTATAAACAAGAGCAGAAAGAAATAATATCGCCCTTTTCCGGATTGTGTCGGGTGCTCCTTATTCCATTCACTCATGTAACCGGCAGAATATAATACAACCAAAAATCCTACCGCTGTAATGACAATGAGCAGCAATTGGCTGAGAGCATCCACTTGAATGCCAATAAGCGGCTCCCGCAAGGAAAGCCATGGCATATCACCGGTTATGTAGTGCCACGAAGAACCAAAAGAACGGAAAATCGCCATTATCGCAATCAGTAAGGTCGCACCTGAAATGAGAGCAGCCACTCCGTCTGCTGCCCGTCGACGCAACGGTGCAACTAACAGCGCACCAAGAAAAGGGACAGAAATTAAACTTATGAACAGATAAAACAATCATCATCCCACCTTTGCGCTTTCAAAAAGTTGGCCCCCGCATCACAAAACGGCATAGAATCAAATACCAACCCCGAATACTACCCTCCAGCTATACGCGGAAAAATGGAGATAACGTCAGATGGCTTAAGAGGCGTGGAAAGTCCTTGCAAATGCTCAATCGCCCTCCCGTTAATCAGCACAATAACATCCTGATGCAGTCCTCCCCCGGGGAGAAAGATCTTCTCCTGAAAATCCGGTCCGTACCGGTTACAGAGAATCTCCAATAGTTGCCGCAAATCAACTGCCTCAGATATGACCGTCTCATTTTCACGCGTCAGTTTTCGGAAGGTAGCAAAAAACTTAATCACCATCAAATTGCACCTCCCAGACCCCGTCTGGTAATTTTTCCTTGAAAACAGGAGAGGGCCGGTGAGCACAAGTCTCTCAACAGTCACTTTCGTTCCCCGATGGCTATGTTCTTTTTGCAACGAAAGGTGAACAGCCTCACCGGCCCGGGCTCCCGTCTTATCAATCATGCTTTTTTAGTTCATTGGTGTTAAGTTTAGTTCCGCTAGTTTTTCTTTCATTGGGACACCGTTTTCATCCCAGCCGCGCAGTTTGTAGTATTCTGCCAGCATGGAATCCAGTTCGTTGATTTGTCCTTTGTTGGGTCCGAATTTGATCGCTTCTTTCAATATCCGCGGTGGCAGCGTATCATCCTTTTTCGTAAAGCCAGCCTGCAAATTAAATAATCTTTCCAGATTCCAGATCCGCTCACCGGCCTCCAAAACCTTGTCTACACTATAGTCGACTCCTGTTGCGGCTGTTAACTGGCGAGACAATTCCGGTGCACCAATACCAAAGGTGCAGAAAAGGCACATACCCGCCGCATCAACAGCAGCAGTAAGATCCTGGAACAATTTCACCCAGCCGGGCTTCCCTTCGGTAGTCAGGTTGTCCAGTTTCTCCGGAATTCCCAATACCTCAGGTGAGATGGTATAGCCACGGACATGACAACCACCGCGGTTTGACGTTGCATAATTCAAGCCAATCCCTTTGACGCCACGCGGATCATATGCTGGCATTTCTTGTTTTTTAACACTCATTGACAATTCAGGATGGCCAAATTTTTCAGCCAGGCGGTATGATCCTTCCGCCAGTAAATTTCCAAAGCCTTCACGATAAGCGGTTTTCCAGGTGAGTTCAACGATAGCTTCCGCATTGCCGAAATTCAGATCACAGCCCGCTTCTTCTTTTGAAAGATAGCCACTTTCATATAATTCCATGGCGCAAGCAATGGTTGTCGGCATGCTAATGGCGTCCAGCCCCAGTTCATTGCAAAGATGACTGGCTTTAATTACCGCAGCCATGTCATCCACACCACAATCCGGTCCATACGCCCAGTTTGGTTCATATTCCGGCCCTTCACCAAAACCCTTGAATTTTCCTTCGGGAATCTTGGTAATCCTGCCGCAGGCAATCGTACAGCCAAAACAGCCTTTGGGACGGACCAGATACTTGTCCGCCATCTCTTCACCGGAAACTTTGTCAGCTCCGGGGAAGGTTCCTGAATCGCGGAAATTGTTTACCGGCAGGGCCCCAGTCTGATCCAGAATGTTGACCAGGATTGATGTTCCATACAAGTTTAATCCCTCTCCGGTGACAGGGTGGGCCCTCAGTTTATTTCTGGAATCCACGATGGCGTCCATGAACTCCTTAGGTTGAGCTACTTTTACTCCACGTGATCCTTTTACGACTATTGCCTTGAGGTTTTTATAGCCCATGACCGCACCAACACCGGAACGTCCGGCAGCCCGGCTGTAATCATTTATAATGCAAGCAAATTTGACCAAATTTTCACCGGCGGGACCGATACACGCCACTTTGGCGTCATCTTGTGTTTCCACCCGCAACGCATCCGTTGTTTCCGGTACCGTTTTGCCCCAGAGATGTTCGGCGTTTCTCAGTTCAACCATCTCATCCTTGATCCAAAGATAAACAGGCTTGGCAGCCTTGCCCTCAAAGATCACCGCATCATAGCCGGCATATTTCAATTCCGGTCCAAAATAGCCTCCTGAATTGGAAGCTGCGATGGTACCGTTCAAAGGCCCCTTTGTCACAACATTGTAGCGTCCCCCCGAAGGGGCAAGGGTCCCTGTCAGCGGACCGGTCACAAAGATGAGATGATTGGCATCGCTTAGCGGCTCAACGTCCGGCTTAACCTCATCCATAAAGATTTTGGTACCCAGACCCCGGGCGCCGATATACTCTTGAGCATCCTGTACAGAAAGCGGTTCTTTGCTTATGTTTCCAGTCGTCAGATTTACTCGCAGAACCTGCCCTTTCCATGCATACATATCAATCACCCTTCAAAAAGTTCTTTGAATTTTTCAGCAGTCGCTTTCTGCTTTATCAAATTGCCTGTCGAGTTTTCAACATATGTGATCGTTCCCGATGGGCAAAATTTGGCACACTGTGGATCACCACCGCAGAGATCACATTTGATTATGCTTTGGTTCACAGCATCGTATGCGTTGTTACCAAATGGACAAGCCTGCACACACAATTTGCAACGAATACATTTCCCATCATTAACAATCATGGCACCGGTTACTTCCGACCGGGAAATGGCATTTGCCGGGCACACCCTAACACAAGGAGCGTCGTCACATTGCTGACACATCATAGGAATGGAAAAACCTGCATTTTCCCATGTTAACACCTTTAATCTTGACCGCTCCGGATTAAATTCCATGGTGTGTTGAAACGAGCAAGCCAGTTCACAGGTGCGACAGCCAGTGCACTTTTCAGGTGAAATCATTAGAAGTTTTGCCATGGCACCCTGCTTCAGGTCAAAGCCTGAAACTACACCTCCTGTTGACATGGATTTACAACGGGTAAAACGTTTGGTAAACTTGAATACACATTTCCTTTTCCAAATGATTGGAACTCTTTGCGCACTGGTTAGTGCGCTTTTAGCTGTTTTTTGACTGCCTAAATTTTTACGGATGATAAATATTAGCAATAAATAAGGCGCCTCGCTATCATGTCAAGCAAATTTGATGCCAACTGATGAATATGGAATGATCGCATATTTATCAGGTGCAGGCCTGTTCACCTGAACATATAGTGTTTAAAATCTGAACAAACAGAAGATCCTCCCCGTAACCTTTTTCAGGTGGAGAGGATCTTCGGGTGGACGATGCAGTTGAACAGGACCGGGCTACATCAGTTTGGCCTGCTCCCGGATTTCTTTTATCCTTGGATATTGACCGATCTTTTTATACAAGGTTGTTCTGCTGATTCCAAGTATCTGGGCTGCTTTGGACAGATTTCCGTTCGCAGCCTGAATCGCCTCGATTACCGCTTCTTCTTCTATATTTTTAAGTGCTAAAGGCGAAGGATTATTATCCTGTGAAAACCACAAATCTCCGGCACTGATCACGGTGGATTGGCGGAGGTAACAGGCTTTATAGGCTGCCTGTCGAAGTACCTGGCGCAATTCCCGGATGTTTCCGGGCCAATGGTAACGTTCAATTTTCTTCTTCGCCAAATGATCCAATGTAAGCGGGTCTGCACCGATTTCCCGAGTAATCTTCTGCAGGAAAAAATCAACAAGGGAAAACAGATCCGAACGCTCCCGCAGAGGAGGAAGCGTAATTTCAAATTCACAGAGACGGTAATACAGATCGGCACGAAACCTCTTTTTTTGCACCTCCTCAACCAATACCCTGTTGGTGGCTGCAATAATGCGCACATCGACCGGTTTGGAATCACAGGAACCGATTCGTGTGACTTTCTTTTCCTCCAAAACCCGTAACAGGACTGCCTGAGCACTTAATGGCAATTCCCCGATTTCGTCTAGGAAAAGGGTTCCTCCATGGGCTGCTTCGAATTTTCCGATTTGTCCATCGTTGCGTGCCCCGGTGAAAGCTCCCTTTTCATAGCCAAACAATTCCGATTCAATCAATTGCTCGGGAATGGCTGCGCAGTTGATGGTGATTAACGGGCCCTTTCTTCCACTGGCCCGATGAATCATCCGGGCTATTCCTTCTTTCCCGGTTCCGGTCTCCCCCTGGATCAGTATGGAGGCTTCTGTCGGGGAAACAGCCAATACGGTTTCCAGCACTTGTTTGACCTTCGAACAATCATAAATCAAATCATCGCTATCCTCTGCTCTTTTAGACTGGACTGGATGACGAGCTTCCTCGAGACTGATGAGCACGCGGAATTTTTTTCTTCGTTGATCCTGGATCATTTGCGCCACCCATCTCCTCTTTTTCCCCTTTAGATCAGGGGCAAGGGTGATCTTTTTTAATGTAGGACCGCCGGCAGAAAGAATGGTTTCGGATTCCTTAAACCAGCGGTCCAGGGGCTGGCCAATACAACGCCTTGCAGGCTGCTGCAAAAGATCCGCCGCTGCCTGGTTAATGCGGGTAATGATACCGTTTTCATCTGCGGAGATAAGAGGCTGACTGAATCCTCTAAAAACGGTTTCTGTTTCCCGGAGGGAAAGGGTCAGTTCCTGTTGCGTATTTTCGAGAAGAAGACGGGTCTGGCACGCCTGGGCTGCGGCAATCACCATTCCCAGGGTATGGGTTTGATGATGCCAGACGTCTCCGCTGATATCCAAAACTCCCAGCAGTTCTCCCTGGGGAGAATATAACGGGGTCGCGTAACAAGTAAGAAAGTGGTTTTCACGACAATAATGCTGCCGGCCGATTACACTGACCGGTTTTTCCTCCGTCAAGGCCGTTCCGATGGCATTGGTTCCTTTGACCTGTTCATGCCAGTTCGCCCCTGTATCCAGGAAGACTCTTTTCGCTTTCTCCATAAAAGGGAAATCCCCCCATGTACGGAGAATGTACCCATCCGGATCCGCAACGAGAAGCATAAAGGAACTCTTATTTAAATACGAATAGAGGCAGTCCAGCACAGGAGTGGATATGCGAAAAAAACTGTGAAGCTGGTCGATTCGGTCTTTCAATTCTCCTTCTGTCAGCAATTTATCTTCGATGTGGACTGGATCAACACCAAATGCTTTGCTCCTCTCCCATGAGGCATGGATCACCGAGTCTCTATTTTCGGTAACCAAAGGTAACCACCTCTTTATGATCACTTTTTCACTATAAAGGACTTTATCCATCGCTGTTTTTTGGGACTGTTGGTATATCTTCCAGAACCTGTATTACAAAATCTATACTGAAGTACAGGGCATAATAATAATTTTTTTAAAAAAATATATATTAGCACAAAACAGTTTGAATAATGTATCCGGATGCTTGCATGTTAAATAATTCACAATAAAATCCAGACTGCTTCCTCTTTAACAATCTCTCTATCCTTTTCTATGTAAACCTCCTTACATGTTTATTTTCTGTACTTTTGTTATTATAGCATTGGCATTGCATAAATATGGACTTTGCAACCCATCTATCATTCAATTGTTATACTTGGAATCCAGTTAGTTGAAAATATTGTCTTCACAGTAAAAAATTTCAGGGTAATATCTTCTGCACACAAGAAGTTTCCTTACAGTTTCCTTTAAGGTGAAGGAATAAGTGTTGTGAGAATTGAATCTGTTTCGAGAAGACCGGGGTGATGCGATAATCCTGGAAATGAAAATAATCTTTGTGTCAGCGTCAATCACCACGACCCCGGGTTAACAACTGCTGACAGTCTGGTTTCCATCTTCAGGTTAAAGATCCCACCTGGTTTCACACCTCAAAACGAATTACCACCTTCATCAAATATAAAGAGCAAGCTCTTTTTCGAAGTTTTCCGTAAAAAGATTTTAAAACAGGATAAAAAATTTGAACTGCAAAAACAAACCATGAGATCAGCACAAATTCTTTGTACTGGTGGTATCGGATGCTGTGATACCAGCTCTCCCGTTGCACATCTTTGACGTGACGTTTTTTTGTCATCCCTGTAACCGACCGGGAAGAGGGGCAAAGGTGAACCCTCTTCCTTCCGTTTGTCTGTGGAGGAACAGACGAACCAGGTTTTTGCAGAATTTTGATGTTGCCACCCAATGGCAGAAAGTGGTGGCACGCTGTCAACTCTGCGAAACCACTTGCGGCCGGCTTCTCTTGCTTTGTTCATCTTGCAGCTCAACAAGAGGAGGGAGCGCCTTTCAGACTGATGACTTACCGTTCCAGGTAAGGAGTCCTCGAAATGCTGACACGTACTTGATTGCCTGGAACCCAAAACTTTCCCATTCATGCTGTCTGTTTAATAGTAAAATGATTACCCTGCCACTTGTCTCCCAGTTTATCTGTTACTCCCAGGGCGCCGAAATCCGCGTCCTGACGGCAGCCTGGCCCAGAATCTCCTCCACACTGCCGTCCCTGACCAGTTTTCCATCCATCATCACCACCACCCGCCTGGCCAAAAAAGGAATCTCGGTATAATCATGAGTAACGAACAAGGCCGTCACCCCGGTTTCCTTCAGAATTTGGCTCAGGTCTTCCAGCAGCTTGCTTCTGGTGGGATAATCAAGGGCAGAGAAGGGCTCATCCAGAAAGAGGAGGCGCGGTTCGAGAGCGAGTGCCCGGGCCAGATTGACCCGCTGTGCTTCCCCTCCGGAGAGCTTCAGGGCGGAACGTTGCTCAAGATGGGCAATTCCCAGCCTCTTCAACCACTCTTTCCCCATGGTCTTCGCCTGAGTCCTGGACATTCCCCTGATCCTGAGGCCGGTGATAACATTACCCAGTACGGTGGTATCCATCAGCAAGGGTTCCTGAAACACCACAGCCATCTGGCGGCGCAGATCAAGCAGGTTGTTTTTGCCAGCCGGGGTTCCGTAAAGGATAATTCGCCCGCAACTGGGACGCTGCAGCAGGGCAAGAGTCAGAATCAGCGATGTTTTCCCCGCTCCGTTTGGTCCCACCAAGGCAACTACCTCCCCCTTCTTTACGGTGAAGCGGTCGATGGAAAAGACCTCTTTCTTACCCTTCATTAATTGCAGATTGCTGGCTTCAATAGCAGAGATCATTAGGGCTGCCTCCTTTGCTGCTGAAGTTGGGTAAGCACCGCAGTGATCGCCAGAGAAAGGAGCAGTAGGATCACACTGAGAGCGGTAGCCAGTTCGAAACTTCCTTTGGAAACCTCCATGGAGATAGCGGTGGTAAGTACCCGGGTCTCTCCCTTTATGTTCCCCCCAACCATGATAGAGGCACCCACCTCTGAAACGACACCACCGAAACCAGCAATCACTGCAGCCAACAGTCCCAACCACGCTTCACGCAGCAACAGCCAAAGGTACTGCAGACGATTCGCTCCCAACGCCAAAATTTGCAGGTGCATCTTTGGATTGAGAGACTGGATGGCAGCAATACTGAAGCCTGCCACCAGGGGCATGGCAATAATCGCTTGGGCGATCACCATGGCGGTGGGGGTGTAGAGAAGATCAAGATAGCCGAGGGGACCATAACGGGTGAGGCAAAGCCAGGTAATAAGACCCACAACCACAGGAGGAAGTCCCATCCCAAAATTGATCAAGGTGATTATCACTTGGCGCCCGGGGAAATGCTTCAGAGCTACCAGAGTACCGAAAGGCACACCAAGCAGCACACTGATCAGGGTGGCCATCCCCGACACCTGCAAGGTGAGAAAGGTGATCTCCAACACCTCACGGTCACCGTGCAGCAACAGCCTGATCGCCTCAAGCAGTCCCTCTTGAATGAATTCCACTTGATTCACTCCTGTCATGATTGATCTGAAATTAGAACTGGCAATATTGTCTCGTAGCAGCTTCGTCAATTGTCATCCGTCCCAACAGATTTGGGCGCTGCTCGATTTAAGTGCCATAAACAGGAATAACTTGTCCTCTTCCCCACCTGAATTATTGATCTCACTGGAGATATTGTAACCATTAAAAGATAAAGCAGGAATAAACTAACCGAGGCCAGATTAATTTTTTTCGAGTCGAAATCCGGACTTGCTTTTACCATATCAAGGTGCAACATTTCCAACTGCGACAAAAAGAACGCTTGCACCAGCAAAGCTAATTCTGGATCTCTTCCACTGTTTTTCCGGCATCAGGTACGAACAGTCCCTGGCCATCGTACTTATCCTTACCGAAATCGGCAATCAGCTTCTGGGTTTCAGGAGCCTTCATGAAATCGACAAAAGCTTTGGCTCCATCGTAGTTGACCTTGGAAAACTTGGCCGGGTTAACAGCCATCACATGATAAATATTGAGCAACGGCTTGTCGCCCTGCATCAGAATATCGAGCTTGATGTTTTTCTGCTGAGCCAGATAGGTGCCTCGGTCGGTCAAGGTATAGGCTCCCTTTTCGGAGGCTATGTGCAAGGTCTGTCCCATTCCCTGGCCCGATTCCAGATACCAGTTCCCTGACGGTTTGATGCCGGTCGAAGCCCAGATATCCAGTTCTTTCTTATGAGTGCCGGAATCGTCACCGCGGGAGATGAAGATAGCCTCAACCTCGGCGATTTTGGCAAAGGCCTCTTTGGCGGTGTTCAGCCCTTTGATCCCGGCCGGGTCCTCAGCCGGTCCGACGATCACAAAATCATTGTGCATCACCAGGGTGTAATCCACCACCAGTTGTTTATCCACCAAGGGTTTTTCCGACTTCATCGCGTGTGTGAGGACCACATCGGCATTTCCCTTTTCCGCCATGGCCAGGGCCTTGCCGGTGCCCACTGCCACTGTCTTCACCTTGTAACCGGTTTTGGTCTCAAACCTGGGAATCAGAAAGTCGAGCAATCCGGTGTCCTGGGTGCTGGTAGTGGTGGCCAGAATCAGGTCGGTATTCTTGGCCGCTTCCTTCTCGGCACAACCCACCAGCACGCTAATCGAGAGGATCAACAATATTAAGATGCCAGCGATACTCTTTTTTAGTTTCATTTCCCATCCCATCCTCCAGAATGATTGGTTTGAGCACGTTTCCTACTTTGCCAACAGATGAGACCGAATGATTACTCTTCCCCTTCACCACCCGGTTCGATTTTGGGGAAACAAAACCGGTGTCTGTAGGAGATAGTTCGGTTGAATAGCACAATACTCTGATCCCCTTTTTTAACTCTGTTCATCATTTCTTCTTGCATGCTGACTGTTCTGCCATTGTTCCTCTGGCACCTTGACCAGTTCATGGCTTTGCCCGGAAAACCAACTGTTCCACGACGATATACCTTTTAACATTCCGGTCTGCCGTCAGTCGTAAACGGTTACACTGTGTGCAAAAGGGATCACCATCATACCGAAATTGTTCCAAAGACTTTAAAAAACCCAAAATTCACCTTCATCAGATGTTGTTGTCAAAACAAAAATCACAGAAGTTATGTATGTATTTGTGGCGATGGAAACCTTTATCAATTTCCTGCGACCACAACTTACAAGTTTCCATAACTCTGTTAACCATAGCACAACAATTTTAAGTATATAAAATAAAATTATAATTTTGCATAGAAATTACGTGAATAAATGTTGTCTAAACTTTAAACATAGATAACTCTCTTTATCGTGCGGGAAAACTAAAAGACGAAAAAATATTTAGCATGAAACATAATACCAAACCATTGACCATCCTCTTGAACAAGAGAATATTCTGCACGAGGCTGGCCAACTCAATCAGGGATTATCCTTTTTAGCCAAACAATTTGGTCGCATTTTCTGATATTGAAGCTCAACCGGCTGTTACAACATCTTTAACACATCCCGTTACTTCCGGGTCTGTTCCAGCATATACGACGCCATCCATGCATTCTATCATCAGATAAAAACATGAAAAAAGCCAAGGTGGAAGCTGAAATATAACGTTTTTTCTTGTATTCTGAAGTGATTTCTGTTATTTATTCAGAAAAGTAATTTTGAAACACTTGTAATGTTAAATATAATTAAAGTAAGAGAGATTGAAACAAATTCACGAAATGAAACATTTCCCAATTTCGAAAACAACACAGCCAAG
>JBAVDL010000266.1:0-13586 GCA_049587175.1 Thermoactinomyces sp. | reverse complement strand
TCATACCCTTGTCCGGCAAATTCTGCAATTGTCGCCTGCAGGATTTTTTCCCTTTTTGCCCGGGGAATTTGTTGATAAATCTGTTTCATTCTTTCCCCTCCATTGACCACATGGTCAATTATCGACAATTTCATTTTATCTTCTATTGACCATATGGTCAATGTTTTTTATTATCCCAGGTGCAGGCAGGCAGCAAAGTCCGATATCGCCAAGTGGGATGAGGTGACTGACTAAAACTCCGGATGGTTGCAGGTTTGCGGATAGATTGGGTTTACCGTTTTCAATCAGGAGTTATTACAGCCTTGCTGAGCATGTTTGGGGAGCATCTGATGGAATACGGGAGACGATATCCGATGTACCGTACCCGCTGTTTTTTCCGGATCGAATATCCAATGCATTACCAGGCAGAAGGTTGGGGATCTGAAGATCTCCCTCGACAGGCTTGTTTAATAAAAGACCGGGGGATAAGGTTCCCCCGGCCGGTTGGTTCATTTTTTGCCCAGTGGCAGTGGCAGACCAAGCCAATCCTCGTAAAACGTATCAATATCCGGTTCGAAATCTTTCAGCACAGGATACCAGGGAGGAACGGCCTCTACTTCCAGTTGCGAGGCACAGTTTGGACAGTAATACTCCCGGATAACCTGCCACTCCGGATCAGGAGCAAGCAGTTTCGGATACAGCTCATTCATTTTCTCTTCTGTATCGCGCACATAAACAAGTGCATGCAGTTTCCAGTTATCCCGGTAATCGCAAAATTCATGACCGCAGTCACATTTGACAATGCGATCCCCGTTTTCTTTTTGCACGATATAAAGGTGCATTCCTGCGGGGAGCAGAATCGGATCATCCCATGGCACCCGTTCCTGCAAAATGCTCAAATACGTCTGAAACCGGTCCTTATCCTTGAAATTGGACAAGAGTTCCTTCAATTTGTAAAAGTCAATCGTACCGTCAATCAGCTCTTCAATTGTCTTGCGGTCAGTCTGAACGGCCATTTGACCACCTCCAGATTTTTGTAATCATCTTCGCCCGCCATTCAGGCATTTCTGTTGATTTTTGCTCCAAATACAGGAATCTCCAGTTCGTCTTCCGTCAGTTTCCAACTCTTTGGCAAATTCCAGAATTCCTTGAATTCGCGGGTAAACTTTTCACTGAGTGCAAAACTGCTTGCGTACATGTGGCGTACCTGAACCGATGCCTTTTTCTCGATGATCTGTTTGCGTTCTTCCTGCATCCATTGTTTGGTCGGCGTTCCCCTTTTCAGGCGTTCTTTCCGAATTTCCTGACGGCGCTTTGCAGTTGCCTGTTCATCAACCTTGTAAATCCCTTTTTCATCCCGGTGAAATACCGCTCCATAAACTTTTTCCGCATAACGGGGCAACAGATAACCGCCATTCAAATCGCCTTCAACTGCTTTCGGACTCCGTTCCAGGGGATCGCCAAATCCGGGGCCTCCGCGCAAATAGTTCAGATACAAGTCATAATTTTCGAAAATCGTCTCTGTCGTAATCGCCTGTTTGTCCCGAACAACTTCCCGGGCCTCAAACAACTGTTCATACTGTGGATTGTCCGGATCGGTATCTCCGCCGGTCGGAATGGGCAATCTCTTTTCAATCCGCTCTTTCAGATTGGTTCCATGTGCCTCAAACCGGTAGCCTGCCGCAGCCGGATAGCCTCCCATCAAGCCGCAATCGCTGGAAATATACCCATTGCCCATGAAAAACATGGTCCAGTCCTTGGCCCCGTAAACCATCCGCAATGTCTCATAACCGGATCCGCCCCGATACTTTCCGTATCCTGCCGTATTGGGCTTTACGCTTCTGCCCAGATAGAGAAGGGGTTCGGCCAGTTCCCAGATTTCCATATCTCCCATATCTCCTTCGGGGTTCCAAATGGCCGCCGCATGGTCGATTCCGTCTTTCACCGCACTGGCGCCAACTCCTTCTGCCGCTGACTCAAAACTGTTGACGGCGTGGGATTCGTTAAACTGATTATATCCTCCCCCCTGTAACCAGTTTGAAGTGTTGGCGTTGCCGGCATTCACCTCTTCGAGATAGCCGCGGGCAAAATATTGGCGGCTTAACGCGCGCCATAACGGACTCCAGGCAGAAACGAGGAAGTGCCAGGCATAACTGTGCGCTGTCTGGACATCATCCGGGTTTAACCAGGAGCCATATGGCAGGTCAAACTGACTTGCGTAATAAGCACCATCGTTAACCCGGTCGTTCGGAATCAGCGTTTGCGACATCATCACCCAGATTCCGCTGGTGATGGAAACGGGTGTGGCATTGTAACTGTGCCAACCCCACCGGTTGACTCCTTCAAAATCGATTTCAAACTTCCCGTCTTTGTGAATAATCATTTCCGTTGGGGCATGCATAATCGTATTGACACGGGCAAACGGAGGAACATCCAGGTTTTTATACGGGACATCGACAAACGATGCCTGACGGTACCGTCCCGGAATCAGGAGTGTTTTTACCTGGTTTATAAATCCGCGGCGCCCGTCCTCAATCACTTCGCGCACGAATTGTTTATAGGTATCAATCCCTTCCTCTTTCACAATCTCAAGCACCAAATCGCGTATCATGTGGCATCCTGCAATCCGGGTCCGCTCATCCAGCAACCAGTACTTTTTCGTACGAACCGAACGCTGGCTTTCGATTAACCAGTCCCTGGACAACGTATCATTGGAGCCGATTTTCCGGCAGGCAACCTGATATCCGTCATCATATCGGGTAACAGGTCCTACCGTCATACTGCCCGGAGCTGTGGCTCCCGTATCAATGACGTGAGTAACGCCGCCAACCCACCCAATCAGTTCATCTTCCCAGAAGATCGGCACAATGGTATGCACATCACAGGGATGAACATTGCCAATATGGCAATCGTTGTTGCAGAAAATATCTCCGTCCTCGATGCCCGGGTTTTCTTCATAATCCTGATTGATCATGTATTTAATGGCTGCTCCCATGGTTCCCACATGAATGATAATCCCGGTCGAAGTAACAATCGAATCCGCTTCCGGCGTATACAGGGTAAAACAAAGTTCCCCTTCCTGTTCCACAATCGGTGAAGCAGCCACACGTTTGGCGGTTTCCCTGGCGTGGACAACGCCTCCCCGCAACTTGGCGAAAATCTTCTCAAACCGGATCGGGTCCGATTCCTTGAACGGCAGTCTGTCCAGACCAGCGTAGTAACCTGTGGAACGGCTGATCTCATCCATCTCCTGACGCATCTGTTTTAACGTTTTTCCGTCCCAACCGATCGGCTTGCGCCGGGATTCTTTCTTCTCGGAAGTTTGGATAGCCATGTTTTTCCCTCCTTAATTCACTTCAAGCAAGTGAAAGATGCGATGCTCGTCAAGAACCGTCTCAAAGCCAGGCGGTACAACAAAAGTGGTTGCCGGCGATTCAATAATGGAAAATGCCCCAATCCGGTTGCCAGCTTTCAGTTTTTCCATTTCCCAAATATCGGCTTCTGTCCATTCGCCTTTCCAGTAAACCCTTCTTTTTCCGAGATAAGCCTCTGCTGGAGGTTCTTCGCCGGACAAGGGCTCTTTCGGAATTTTTGGTTTTACTACATCCACAATCCCCCTGACAATGGCGCCAGTAATACTGTAGCCCAATTCCGGAGAGCGGGCCGCCTTGGCATACACACGGGTATAGACTTCCTCATATGCTTCCACCAGCTCATCCCAGTCCGAAACATCCTTGAAGTTTTTAATGGGAGCCTCAATCTCCAGATCGTTTAATTGCCCCTGGTATTGCATCCGGAAATAAAGCCGGAAATCTACTTCATCCATGGAAAAATTGTTTTTCTCAAACTCATTTCCTACCTTTTCCTTCAACTCATCCCATGCAGCTTGCAATTCTTTCCCGGCTTCCAGCTTGATTTTGTCGCTGGCGTCATCATTCACGTTGATATCAAGGGTCTTGTCATAGCGGTATTCAAAATCAGCCGCGGCACAACCAAACGCGGAAAATCCTGCTGCCCAGGCCGGTACCATCACCTTGTCAAATCCCAATCCTTTCGTATAGCCTGCCGTATGCAGCGGTCCGCCTCCACCGTAGGAGAAACACACATACTGCGATGGAGAATAACCTTTTCCAAGAATCATTGATTCCAGATAGTTTTTGAGTTGTGATTCCAGCAAATCAATCACACCATAAGCCGCATCTTCCACCGACAGCCCCAGCGGATCGGCAATCTGCTCTTTTACTGCCTGATAGGCACGTTCCGGATAAAGTTTCACCTCTCCACCCAGGAAATTGTCGGGATTGATCAGTCCCAGCACCACATGGCAATCAGAGACAGTTACCGTATCAACCCCGCCTTCCGGATAACAGACTCCTACACGATAACCGGCACTGTCCGGACCCAGGGTAAGTGATTTATAGTTGGGGTCAACGCGTACATAGCTTCCGGCTCCGGCACCAACCGTATCCATGGCCACCAGCGGCAGGGACAGAACCAGACGTGCCATGTCCGGACTTGGATTGATGCTGAGATCCCCTTGCGTAATCAGGGCAATGTCAAAACTGGTTCCGCCGATATCGGAACAGGCGATATTGGGGATTCCCAGTAACTCGCCCAGATATTTCGCTCCCACTACACCGCCAATCGGACCGGATACCAGCGTTCTGGCCAATTCGTTCGCTTCGATGCTGATCGTTCCGCCATGGCTGGCCATCACGCGCAGGTCGAAGGAAGCCCCGATTTCCGAAATGCGCCTGTTGATCTTTTGCAGCGTTTCACGCGACGGATCAGCAGCATAAGCTTCGATGATGGTTGTATTGGTCCGGTGTGATTCTTTCCGCACCGGATAATAGTCAACGGAAGCAAAAACAGGAATATCCTTGCCAGACTGTTTGATTATTTCCTGGGCAATATCCCTCACTTTCCGTTCATGTTGCGGATACCGGTAAGAATGCAGCAGGCTGATCACAATGGCTTCGACATCCATTTCCAGCAACTCGCGAACCGCTGGTTCGACTTCATGTTCATACAGTGGAATAACGACGTTTCCGAACAGGTCCACCCGTTCCGTTACCCCGCGGGTCAATTCTCTGGGAACAAGCGGAGGATCATACCGATGGGTATTGATATGCAAACGGTCAGAGTAAGAATATCCCAAATAGGACTGAATGGCTCTTCCCATGCGATGGAAATCTTCCATTCCCTTATTGACAATCAGCCCTACCCGCCGCCCCCTCCGCTGAACCAGACGGTTGAGCATGGCAGTACCGGAATAGACTCCGGCCAGAAGTTTCGGAAATTCCTTTTCAACGGTTGTATCCCAATAAGTAAGTGCATCTTTTGCAGAATTGATCAGGCCAATCGATTCATCATCCGGTGTTGACTGAGCTTTTCCAACGACGAAGTCTCCCTGATCGTCAATAATGAAGGTGTCTGTCATCGTCCCGCCCGCGTCAATGGCCAGGATTTGTGAATTCCTTTCCAATCAACCTCTCTCCCTTCCTGCTTGTTGAATCCAGACAAGTTGATGCCGATTCCCTGATTGCTGACATCTTGTCTGCTCGCCTTTTAATCAAGCAAATCGCATGCCAACATCAGAAATAAAAAAAATTTCCCTGTTTTACTGCCTGATCCGTTTCTTCCCCGGACAATTTACAGAAACGGCTGTAGCAAACTGATACAATTGTAGCGATACACCACCACTGTTGCACAACAAAAAAAGCCCCTTGACAACGAGGCTTTCAGTTTATCTGAATCTGATACTTTTTCAGACGCCGGTACAGCGTCGTACGAGCAATCTTCATCCGGCGCGCAACTTCTGACAAATTGCCGCCCGTCTCATCCAGAAGACCGAGCAATACCTTCCTTTCTTCATGTTCAATAAGATTCCAGTCTTCGTTTTGCTCCTTTTTTTCTGCCAACCTGTTTTTTTGCAACACCGGAGGCAAATGATGAATCCGGATTTCTTTCTCATCACAGAACAGGACCCCGTATTCCAGAACGTTTTGCAATTCCCGGACATTCCCCGGCCAGGGATAGGACTTGAAAAGTGCCATTGTCTCATCCGCGATACCTTCAATTTCCTTTTTGTGCCGGTGCTTGAACTGTTTCACAAAGTGAGTTGCCAAGAGCGGGATATCTTCCAGTCTCTCTCGAAGGGGAGGAATATGGAATGAGACAACATTGAGGCGGTAATAGAGGTCTCTTCGAAACAGTCCTGCTTTCATCATCTCTTCCAGGTTCTGGTTGGTTGCAGCAATAACCCGGACATGAACAGGAATCGGTCTGGCCGATCCAAGCCGTACCACCTCCTGTTCCTGCAATACCCGCAGCAAATGCACCTGAAACTCCAGCGGCATTTCCCCAACCTCATCCAGAAACAGGGTTCCCCCGTCTGCTTCTTCAAATTTTCCTTTTTTGCCTTCCTTTTTACCGCCTGTAAATGTTCCTGCTTCATAACCAAACAGTTCGCTGGCAATCAGTTCCTTGGGAATGGCACCACAATTCATGGCAATGAACGGGGCGTCTTTCTGTTCGCTTGCTTCATGGATAGCCCGGGCAAACCGCTCCTTGCCGGTTCCGCTCTCTCCTGTAATGAGAACAGGCACAAAGGTATCCGCTACGATTTGACACTTGTGGATCAATTGCCGGATTGCAGAAGACTTTCCGATAATCCCCTGCCAGTCGGATGGAGCGCTTTTGTGTATGAACTTGCTCTTCAGCAAAGTCTTTTGCAAATGCAGCAGAAATCCAACCCGTTCGCCATCATGCATGATAACCGATGCATGGACCCGCACATTCCGTGAGGGAAGTTGCCATTCCTGCTCTTTATGGCAACCGTTGCAGGATAGTAGATGGTTCAGCCCTTCAATCCATTCCGGGATTTTTTCCAGTTCCTGAAATGATCGGATTCCAAGCAATTTGCACGCCTGTTCATTCCCTTCCACTACATTCATTGCCTGATCCATGACGATTACCGCATCATTTTTCCAGCGGTGAACTGCCTTTAAATATGACTGAAGCAATATCTGGCGAACGATCATGGAAGATTCCTTTAACCGCTGTTGTATGGAAAGAGCACTTACCACCACCATCCCCAGCGTATGTGGTTGCACATCCATCCATTTGCCAGTCAGATCAATAACCCCCAACAGTTCCCCGCTGAGCGGGTCGTGAATTGGAGCGGAGGAACATGTCCAGGGATGCACCCCTTCGCAAAAATGCTCCGCAGCAAAGATCTGGATTGGTTCGGAAATTTTGATGCAGGTACCGATTGCATTGGTGCCTGCTTTTTCCTCACTCCAGTCTGCACCTTGGACAAAGTTTATTTTTTCGGCTTGTCGCAAAGTCTGGGGATCTCCATCCAGATAAATAATACGCCCGAAACTGTCACATAAAGTGACGATATAACCCGTATTCTCTGTCTGTTTTCTTAAATCGTTCAATACAGGAAGTGCTGCATTAAAAAGTTTTGACTGGTTCAGAATTTCCTTCAGCGACTGGGCATCATAAACGATGGTTGTTTCCTGTTTATGCGGATTGACTCCATAATTCCTGCAACGCTCCCATGATTGGTATACTACATGCCTGAGCAACTTGAGTCTGGATGTCTCCCCCAGCAAAAAATTTTCCCATATCTTTTTTAATTCCTTGCTTTTGGTTCCAAGATCCCGAATTGAAAAAACTGAGATATTGGACTTTTTCATTGTTCCCCCCTCCAAAAAATAAAACCCTTTCCAAAAACATTTTCGGGCGAATTAAATCCATAAAATTCTATATTTATTAATTAGACTAAATATTCTTAAATCCTTTTATTTATTTCAATTTGTTCAGGAACTGATTTATCTGGCAAATGAAAGCATAAATCAAGCAAAATCAACGCCTCAGCCTTTTAACAAAAACATCGGACAAAATATTGTAACATTTTGCCCGGATTCCCTTTTTTGCTAAATTCCTGTATTCTGGGTGATTTACTATACATGTTTCGTCCAGTCATGCATGGGAATCTCTCTGCAATTAAAGGAGCCGCTTCAGTTTATTCCTGTGGGGCAGTCGGTATCTGTGAAGCTTTTCCAGAAGAAGAGCCGGGTTCGTTTCATAAACAATCAGTTCCTTGTTGGAAGGTGGTATAAAACCTCCTTCAACGCTTCTGTTGATCATCTCGATCAGCGGATCGTAATAACCGGCTACATTTAATATGCCAATCGGCTTCTGATAAATGCCAATTTGCCCCCAACTGACAATCTCAAAAATCTCTTCCAGGGTTCCGTACCCGCCCGGAAGAGCGATAAAAGCATCGGACAGTTCACCCATTTTTGCCTTTCGCTCATGCATATCCTTTACCTCATGCAGACAGGTCAGGTTTTGATGTACCACTTCCTTGCGAAACAGGTTTCTGGGCATGACTCCGATTACCGTGCCTCCCAGATCCAATACCGTGTTGGCAACTGCCCCCATCAGTCCTGCACTGGAACCGCCGTATACCAGTTCAAGTCCGCTTTTTGCCAATTCCCGGCCAAGCCGAACGGCAAATTCCTCATACTCGGGACGGGTTCCGGAATTTGATCCGGCAAAAACGCAAATACGCTTCATCTGGTCACTCTCCTGTTATGGTTGTCTTCCATGTTATACTACCGCACAAAAAAATACCGGGCAAGAATTTGAAAAAGCCGTCCGAAATCAGACGGCTTTCCCAAATCATCCCATTCATCAATCAGGCTGCAACCCGGTTAAAGGCATGAATCCGCCTGGCAATTCAATTCAAGCATGACCCCCATCAGGTTTTGTCAGAATCCCTGTCATCATGTTACAGTCTACTTATGAACCAGTTCGCAAAATAACAGGAGGTGCTCCCATGTGCGGCCGTTTCTCTCTTGCCACAGAATTAACCCGATTAATGGAGAAATTCCGGTTTATTCTTGCCAATGAAATAAGTCCGCATTACAATATTGCACCAAGCCAGACCATCCTTACAGTCACCTGCGGAAAAGACGGGCGCGTCGGAAAGCTCATGAAATGGGGCCTGGTTCCCTATTGGGCCAAAGACCCCAAAATTGGCTGCAGGATGATCAATGCCAGAGCAGAAACATTGGCTGAAAAACCGGCTTACAAAATCCCTTTTCGCAAACAGCGCTGCCTGATTCCGGCTGACGGATTCTATGAATGGAAAAAACTTGGAGAGAAAAAACAACCTTACCGCTATCAGCTGAAAAACGGAGAACCGTTCGCCTTTGCAGGGTTATGGGACCGATGGAAACAGGGAAACAAAACTCTGTACTCCTGCACGATCATCACCGTCGACCCCAATCCGCTGGTCAACAAAGTGCACAACCGGATGCCGCTGATTCTGCCAGAGGATGCCTATGACCTGTGGCTTTCCCCAAATGCAGGTTCCGACTGCCTGCAAACACTTTTTAAGCCTTACCCGGAAGCGGAGATGGAAGCATTTCCGGTATCCTCGCGGGTCAATTCGCCGCGAAATGATGATCCATCCCTGGTTGAGCCGGTTGATTTGACATGACTGAACAGACTCAGAGCAAACCCGGTTACAATTGTGTTTCCATCACTATCGTCGACAAAATGAGAAAAAGCTTTTTTCCTTGCAATGCGCAGACGAAATGGAATCCTGAAGTTATCTTATCCAGATTCAAGAGGCAAAGAGCTGGTTCTGCTCTTTGCCTCATAATACCAACCGTACCTGTCAACCGTGTCTTTTTTGTCTGGCGTAGGAATAATTGCCTTCATAACGGGTTAAAGTATGATCTTCCAGCCAAACCGTAATATGAAAGAGTCGATCCAGAAAATAGCGATCATGCGACACAGCAACAATGGTACCCGGAAACGCAGATAAAGCTTCTTCCAGCACTTCTCTTGAATCAATATCCAGATGGTTGGTTGGCTCATCCAGTAACAACAAATTGTGATGCTGACAAACAAGCTGGGCCAGACGCAGTCGCATTCGCTCACCGCCACTTAATGCTCTCACCTTCCGAAATACGGTATTTCCATAAAACAGATACCGCGCCAGAACCTGCCGTGCTTCTCCTTCCGTTACAGGGATTTTATCCCGAAACTCTTCCAGAATGGTTTTTTCATGATCTATTTCCTGATTGTATTGCGACAAATAACCGATTGAGACATTGGTTCCAATAAAGATGTCTCCTTCATCGGGAGATTCCAAATTCATCATCATTTTCAGCAATGTCGATTTTCCGCTCCCATTTTCGCCAACAATGGCAACCCGTTCCCGGAAACGCACATGCAGATTGGCATGCCGGAAAAGTTCCCTGTTGCCAAACCGTTTCCCCACATTATCAAAGATGATGACATCGTCCCCACTTCGATGGTGGATTCCAAAATCCAGACGAATTTTCTTTGATTCCAGAACCGGTTTTTTCAATTTTTCCATCCGTTCCAATGCTTTTTCCATACTTTTGGCCCGTCGGTGCAACCCTTCACTGGGTGGATTGGAGCGATTGGCCCAATCCTTCAAGCGTTTGATTGCTTCTTTCATTTTCCTGATTTTCTTTTGCTGGTCCTGATATTGCTGAAATTCACACAATATCCGTTCTTCCCGTTCCTTTACGTAACCCGAATAATTGCTGTGGTAAATATGAAGCTCCCCCTGCTCCAATTCAAATATCCGTGTCACAACTTCATCCAGAAAATAGCGATCGTGGGAAACCACAACGACGGTTCCCCCGTAATGGGACAGAAATTCTGTCAACCATTCAATCGCAGGCAAGTCCAGATGATTGGTCGGTTCATCCAGCAATAACAAATCCGGCGACAGCAACAGGAGCCTGGCAAGACCGGCTTTCGTCCTTTCCCCGCCGCTCAGCTGTTTCCACTTCTTTTCAAGCAAGGGGGAAATCCGGAGTCCGTGAGCCACTCTTCTGATTTTGGCATCAAGTTCATACCCGCCATCCCGTTGAAATTTTTCCTGCAATCGTCCATAGCGTTCCAGATATTTCTCCAATGTTGACGACATTAATGATTCATCCGCCAACTTTTGTTCCAGTTCAGCCATTTTTTCTTTTATTTTTACCAATTCATCGTATCCTTCGAGAAAAAAATCATATACCTGTTTATGATCGTCCACATCAGGCAATTGTTCCAGAAGTCCAATAGAAAGGCCCTTTTTCCAGGTAACCTGCCCTTCTCCCGGCGGTTCCTGACCGGCAATCAGTTTCAAAAATGATGTTTTTCCTGCACCGTTGCGCCCAACCACGCCAATTCTTTCGCCTTGCTTTATTTCACAGGACACATTCCGGAAAATGGTATTTGCTCCATAGATTTACTTTACTTGTTGCACATGGCAAATAATCATTTTGTCTTCCTCCTCAAGGGAAGAGACACAAAAAAAGATGGCAGAGCCAATATCCGCCATCCATAAAGAATATATCCGATCGTGGGCAGATGTCTCTTCCTGGCAGTTTTCTATTCGCATGTTAAAAAAGGGCATACTGATCCCGTTGTACCCATGCGATAGAAAAAATGGCACGACGAATCCACAGATATTCCAGGATTTCTGCCATGCCTCTACCAGTCTGATTCACCTAGCCCACCTCCTTCATTATTCGTACTTTCATTATTCTACTTGCCAAAAACAATCCTTGTCAATATTGATCAAACAGCCGGCTCATTACAATAACATCCAGATACTCTCCCGGTTCCAATTTAACCTGCTTTTTCTGATACCTTCCCCTGTAATACCATACTTGTTATAAACATGGGCGGCTCGCCGGTTAATTGAACTTACCTCAAGGGATATCTTTTCCACCCTGTGATCTTTTCCGGCCCATTCCAGCAATGTTTCCAATAATGAACCTCCAACTCCCTGATTGGTGAAGGCTTCCTGTACTTATACCAAAGCTTCCCATGTGACTAAATCTTTTACGAGGGGATAATTGAAAATGAAGCATTCCAATGATCGTGCCATTCACTTCCGCAACGATCAACAAACCTTGTTTATTGACAAGTCTGATCCATTTCTTCTCTTCTTCGACACTCATATTATATTCCTCAAGAGTCATGACAAATACATCCGGATTTTCTTTTAATACCTTTTCTGTATGCTCAATGATCTATTCAGCATCCTCTTCCGCCGCTTTCCGGATTGTCACTTTGGCAAGCATGGTGAAACCTCCTATTTTTCAAAAATAGATACGAAAAATAAAAAACATGTGTTTAAAAACTGTCTTTTAAACAGCAAAACCGGAAGATCGTCTTTTGTACCGGAACAACACCGCTTTTTAGTTGTATGTAATCATGAAATACGTTCTATTAAGAAACAACGAAGAACATTACGAACCATCGATGTGAAAAGCAATACGGAATTCCCGTTCTTAAGTTAGCTACTTTTGTTTACAGGGAATAATCTCAAATATTTTTTAAAATCAATAATCTAAAACTATTTGCATATATGATAAAATACTTGTATATGTAGAATTCCGCTAAATAATTTAAAGGATGTGAAGCAATGGTTGATTTCACAAGGGTTAAAATACTAGATATGGTTGTACATCGCGTAGGAAACAAATTCAAAAATGATGGAATCGTTATTTCTAAAGAGAACATAACTAATCCGTCGGGAAGGTTGCAAGAAGTATTACTTAAATTTTTTTTATCCTCTTTTAAGACAGAACAATATTTTAAATTTTCTAAGGCAACAAATTTAAGATTAAATGAAATTTATAACTATGCAACCAAAATATTTAGTGATAATGATAGTTTGTATGAAAATTCTGTTAATATATTAAAGCATTTGTATGAATCATCAGTACATCCTAATATTAAAAGTGGAGAATTGTATGTGGTGTTGTTTTCAAATTGCTATATCAATGATGAATTTACTGATGCAATAGGAATTTTCAAATCAGAAAACAAAGATATATATTTAAAAGTTATACAGCAAGATGATAGTTTTATCATGGACTTTGAAAAAGGGATTAATACCAACAAATTAGATAAAGGATGTATAATTTTTAATACAGAATATGAGACAGGTTACAAAGTAGCATTAGTCGATAATTCAAGTAAGTCTGAAGCAATGTTTTGGAAAAAACAATTTCTTTCGTTGACAGACTATAGGGATGAAAATTTTCATACTGCTAATTACATCAATATATGCAATCGATTTAGTCAAGAAATTTCAAATAATCTAGAAAGCAAAAATAAATTTGATAAAATAATACTTCAAAATAATATTTTGAAGTATTTTACAAAAAATAAAGAATTTGATCTAAATACATTTACCAATGCTGTTATTCGAAAACCTGAATACATTGAAAAATTTATAAAAGTTAAAATGGCATACGAGAAAGAAAATGAAATAGAAACAACTGATAGATTTGGTATTTCTCCATCAGTATTAAAGAAAACAATAAAAAAATTTAGAAATCATATCAAACTAGATACAAATGTAGAAATCAAAATTAACCAAGTAGAAGAGAAAGAACTACAATATATCGAAAAAGGCTTCTTAATGAACCCCAAAAGTCCAGACATTTAAGCCGCATTTGAAGATAAAAGTTGACGAAATTCTTTTGGAGACAGATATCCTAATGCAGAATGCGGTCGCTCTGCATTGTAGAATCGGATGTAGC
>JBAVDL010000265.1:0-2068 GCA_049587175.1 Thermoactinomyces sp. | reverse complement strand
ATTCATTTAACAAGCGAGGAGGTTTGACATGAAACAAAAAATTTTTTCCAAAGTTGCCGTTGACATGTATAAAGAACAAATGAAATGGACATTCTGGTTCCTGCTTTTTATTCTGGCAGCACAGATTGTACATGTTATATTGGTCATTTTCCCTTTGAATATTGAAGATACCATAAGAAACTTCTTGCCATTCCTCCATGGATCGGCAAAAATATATATGCTTATCATCGGAATTTTTTCTTATGGTTTTCTTACTTTTTATGTCACCCAGGGGGTAACCAGGCGGGATTATTTTATTGGTTCATCCCTGGCTGCCCTTGGACTTTCCATTACAATGATTATCATCGGCGTAATATTAAGCGGCTTGCAATTTATTATCCTGGACAGGATCATCCATTACCCGGCAATCACGTTATTTGAAAACTATGGAGTCTTACAACCGATTTATTACAACATGAATATATTCATTTTTTACTTGATTGGATATCTGATTGGGATCGGGTACTACCGATTCGGATGGATCATTGGATTTGCATTCGTTGCTTTTGCGATTTTATCTATAATTCTCACGGAAACGCTTCTCAAAAGCCAACCCGCCATAGCCTTTACAGGATTGCTTGCTTTAACTGCGACCATTTTAATCTTTATTCGCCAGATAACAAAAAGAATGGCGGTTAAGGTATAAAAAATGTCCAAAGCGGATCCCCGTGAACGGGGATCCGCTTTGTTTGTCAATCTAATTGAAGTCACTCACATTCGGGCATGTTACTCTTCCATGCGTCCAGGGCTCCAATCACCACTGGGTCATTATTCAATAGAAATGAAATATCAGCCGAGTATTCTTTTAATTTCATTTTAAAATATTCCCGAACAATCTCATTTTTCTCCAACAAACTACCTTTCAAACCAATTTTTATTGATGATTTAAATTCAAGTTTCTTAACAAGTTGGAAAGCCTGCTTGGCCAATTCACAGCCAGCATTTTCCAAAAGATTTAATGCATGTTTATTGCCAGTTTGAGCAAGACGATGAATCAGCAATGAAATATGCGCAATGTCCGCTTTGGAAGAGGAATAAACAAATTCTTTCAACCTGGAAGCCTCAAGTATGTTATATTCATTAGCCAAGGTTTTTGCAAATTCTGTTTGAACACTTTCTTGATCAATTTCCTTAATTAATATTTTCAAGGCCTGAATACCTAAATGATACGCACTTCCTTCATCCCCCAGCAGATGACCCCAACCACCAATTACTTTAATTGAGGAATTGTTCTTGCCAAGAAAGATCGATCCTGTTCCTGCTATTGCCAATATCCCGTTTTGATTCCCCAAAACAGAGTAAAAGGCAAGTTCCGCATCATTTAAGACCAAGGCCGGTAATTTGAATTTTTTCTCCAAGTACTGTTTGAGTTGCCATTTGGAATTGCCTTTTTCGATTCCTGCAATTCCCAAAACAATAAATTGACTAACTCCCCCATACTTGCTATTTATACAGGCTTTTATTGCATCTGTAATATTATTGCTTGCTTTTTCCGCATTTATTGCCATATTACCCGGACCCTTTTTTATCGAAAAAAGTATATTTTTATCATGATCCATAATCGCTGCATAAGTTTTTGTGCCGCCAGCATCAACACCAATATGATACATTTGCAAACCTACCTCCACTCGGAAAAAGCAAATTTATCCCATGGCTTCAGACAATCAATCAGAAATATTTCCTCTTCCCGTATTCTGCCTGCAACATTTGTTTTTCCGGAATTCTTCATATCCTTTAAGGCAATTTGTAATTCCCCGGCATATTGTTTGTACAAATCATTGTCAATAATAATGTCACCTCTTTTTATATCGATCGTATTGTGTGGCGGAAAAGACTTATTTCTGTATTTAACACGGCTTTGTGTAGAACGAATCATATAGTCAGATACGTCACCCCGATAAAAATGCAGTTCATCAAAAATGATTTTTCTTTCCAAATCGCTTGTTGTGTCAAAAACTTCAATGTTAAATGTTACTTTATTTCTGTTAATTTCACTTAGCAGCCTGATTTCCTCTTCAGATGCATAAGC
>JBAVDL010000264.1:0-1702 GCA_049587175.1 Thermoactinomyces sp. | reverse complement strand
CCTTCTAATACTAATGCGGTTTCAAATAAACGTTTATTCTGATCCGAATGATTAACAAACGTTTGTAACGCTTGTGATTCATTGTATGCATCACGAAGAGTTATACCGAGTTTCGAAGGGATTAGTCTTGATAACTGATCCAATTCCTTTGTATCTAAACCAAAAACCCGGCCTACATCACGTAATGCTGCTTTTGCTGCTAAAGTACCAAACGTAATAATTTGTGCAACATGAAGCTGACCATATTTTTGCGTAACATAATGAATGACTTCATCACGTCTATGATCTGGAAAGTCAAGATCGATATCAGGCATTGAAATCCGTTCGGGATTTAAAAATCGCTCAAATAAAAGCCCATGTTGGATTGGATCAACATCTGTAATATATAAAGTATACGATACTATTGAACCTGCAGCGGAGCCCCTACCTGGACCCGTTAAAATTCCCGATTCTCTTGCAAACTTCATAAAATCCCATACAATCAGAAAATAATCGCTAAACTTCATCTTTTTAATAATATTTAGCTCATACTGAAGTCGTTGCTTGATTTCATCATTTTGGACAGGATATCGCTGCGCTAAACCTTCCCAGCACAATTCATCAAGCATTGTCTCCGCTGACTGTCCATTTTCTGTTGGAAATCTAGGTAACTTCGTTTGATTCAGTTCAATCATCACATTACATGCTTCTGCTATTTTAAACGTATTTTCCAAAGCCTCTGGAACATAAGAAAATAGCTCCGTCATTTCATTTGGTGTTTTTAAATAAAATTGATCACTTTCAAGACTCAATTGAACTTCATCTTGTAATTTTTCCCCATTTTTAGTGGCCATTAAACATTCTTGAGCAAAGGCATCACCCTGATCCAAATAATACACTCTATTTGTGGCAACAAGCGGTATACCATGATTGGTTGCAATCCTTATCAAACTATTGTTTAAATCTTGTTCATAGGGAATTTGATGATTTTGCAGACTGATATAAAACGATTCTCCAAATAGTTGCTCATACAGGGCTAAAACTTGATCAATCATGGTACTATCACTATTCAAAACAGCTTGCTCTAACTCTCCTTCGATACCAGGTGACAAAGCAATTAATCCATCAGAATAGTGTTTTAACCACTTAATTGGAATCCCTGCAATCGACTTTGTTTGAACCGCGCTCGTGATTTTTAATAGATTTTGTAATCCACTTTGATTTTTGGCTAAAAGAACAAGTGGAAACGCTTTGTCCTTTTGTTGTTCACTTAACACATCAACCGTTAATCCAATAATCGGCTTGATTGAATGTTTCAGACATTGTTTATAAAAACTAACAGCACCATACATCACATTTCGGTCTGTTAAAGCAATCGATTTATACCCTTTTTTCTTAGCATCTAGCACCAATTTTTCTACTGACGCAGTGCTTGTTAATAAACTATATGCGCTATAAACGTGTAGATGGATAAAAGACATTGGACCACTTCCTTACTCGTCCTATAATACTGAAACTAAATAAAATACTCACAACCTCTTTATATCATTATTATAAAGATAGATCAGAAAAAAGGAAAATATGTTCTCTTTTTACTTTAATCATATTTATTGAAACATGTCCATATGTTTATAGTAATGATATTCTTGATAAGGATGGGATTACATGCAGGAGCAGCCATTTTTTACACTCTTTTTACAAAGTTACTTTATCGCCTTAGGAG
>JBAVDL010000263.1:0-2891 GCA_049587175.1 Thermoactinomyces sp. | reverse complement strand
TTACAGGTCTATTTGGTTGCTGCGTAGCAGTACTTAAACCTTGTGATAAAGGACGTTTTGAAAAACAAAAACTGTAGAAACATCTGTTTTTCACAAGTTAGACTTTAACGGGATAGAATCTCATCTGTGTCAATTGTTGTTCACCGAAAACGCGTCTGATCTCGCGATCCTAAGTTTCTTAAAACTTCTGGATGAGTTTGGAATTAATCGTAAATGTTTTTGTATTAAGCATGGCAGGGCTAAATATATCGAAAAATGCAGATGCAGCCTTAGGTAGCTTCAATAATGTTGAATTACTTAGAAAAATTGTTTTGCATAAGTAGTTATTATTTGATTTGGCATGAGTAGTCAAAGGAAACTGCCTACAAGGGTGAGAGAGTTTTTTCTAAAAATAATTCTAGGATCATCATTTAGAGACAAAATAAAAGTCCGACCCTGGACGAGACAAATTATTATTTTCCAAAAAGCGAGTTTTATATAGAAATTATTATTTTCAATATCAAACAAGTGAGGTATTTATATGAAATTATCTTCAGAACAGAAAGAGATCATCAATTCT
Source organism: Thermoactinomyces sp. (assembly GCA_049587175.1). Classification (GTDB taxonomy): domain Bacteria; phylum Bacillota; class Bacilli; order Thermoactinomycetales; family Thermoactinomycetaceae; genus Thermoactinomyces. Next base: position 2,332 of record JBAVDL010000263.1, on the reverse strand, counting down.
GATGAACGTTTCATTTTAATTAAAGCAGGTGCCGGTGCAGGAAAAACAGAAGTGCTAGTTCAAAGGGTCTTAAGGTTGTTGGAAAAAGATCCAACACTATCTATTACAGATTTCGCTATTATTACATTTACTAATAATTCAACGGAGGAAATGAAGAACCGATTACATGAAAAAATTTATAAAAAACTGAATGTATTACAAGATGATCAGATCAAAAGACGATTTTGGTATGAATTAGAACTGATTAATACCGCTCAAATTTCCACGATACATAAGTTTTGCCAGACTATTTTAAATCTCGCAGGTCCATTTCGTTTGGAAAACAATCGTTATTCTCCCAAAGCTAAAATTTCTTCTAGTCAGTTAAGTAAATCTATTGATAAAGTAATGTCTGATTGGATAAAAAAACAAAAAGGGCAAACACACCCTTTGATCAGGATAATGCCGGTATTTTTAATAAAAAAATATTTGAAGATGTTGTATGAATCTGTTCGTTCAAAAGGGGATGATATTCAACAAGTTTATGAAAGGACGATAAGATCTTGGGCATTAAGTAATCCCGATGAAAGGGGACAAATAAAAAAAGCATTAGCAGAATTATTATATCTTCTTGAGAAAGAATATGCAGAGAGAAAAATTTTAAATATTGATATGGATGACTTGCTAGAATTAACATATAAAGCAATCACTAACATTCCAGATATAAAAGAAAAGATAGCAAAAAGATTTCGTTATATTTTTGTTGATGAATTTCAGGATACCTCTTATTATCAAGCAAAAATATTTCAAATGATCTGCGATGAAGAAACCGGACCATCATTGTTTGTTGTTGGGGATGTTAAACAATCAATTTATCAATTCAGGGGGGCAGATTTACAGTCCTATAACCTTTTTGAAAAATGGATGAAAGAAAGAGGAAAAGTCTTTCATTTGTTTACCAATTACCGCTCATCTCTAGGAATAGTTAAATTTGTTAATCGCTTATTTAGAGAAATTCAATCTATGGATGGACCAAATTTTTTATTTGAACCTCTTGAATCTGGAAGAATCGAGGATCATTCTGATGAGTGTGTGCATTTTATAAATACTAATCAAGAGAACGAGAAAGAAATTGTTATATCATTTTTAAAATCAGTAGAAGAAGCGGAATACCCACGTTATGCAATTTTATGTCGTACCAATTCAGTGCTACATGATTATGAGAAAGCATTAACTAAGGCTGGCATTCCGTTAAAAATTAAAGAAGGGGGCGGTTTTTTTCAAAGAGAAGAGATTATTAATATAAATCGGATTTTACATTGGTTAACTACATCCAATAATCTTGTAAAAAAAGAAGAAGTATTGTCAATAAATTGGTTTCAACATAACCATCATAAATTGCAACAAGTAGAAGAAGATCTGCGGAAGGTGATATATCACTACAGTGTGCCTCAAATTTTAGAAGAAATATATAAGCATCCAGCATTAAACATTCGTGGATATTGTAAATACCATGGGTTATTGCAAGCCAGGGCTAATCTAGAAAAGTTAAAAGAGATGATTAGATTTCGTTTTTCTGGAGAAAAAATAAATCTGATTAACTATATTCAATGGCTCGACAATCAGATTTTGCATAATACAAATGAGCCGCAAGCCACCGTAAATGATAACGGACAGGCTGTTCTATTAACAACAATTCATAGTGCGAAGGGGTTAGAGTATGATTATGTTATTCTTGTAGATTTGGATCGAAAATTAGAGTCAGAACATCTATACCCAAAAATTCTGATAGACGATGAATCAGGAATTGAATTTAAATTTAATGAGTATACAAATCCTCAAATCATCAAGGCTTCTGACCATTATAATTTAGCATTAGAAAGATATAAAGAAGATTATCTAGCTGAAGAAGCACGAATTTTATATGTTGCTCTCACAAGGGCAAAACAGAAACTGTATTTGTTAGGCAACTGGAATGAAGATCTAAAAAATAATAACATAAATTGTTACAGTAAGTGGTTGAGGATTATTAAAAGTGACAGATAGCCTCTTTGTGTAGGAGGCTATTTCTTTATAGAGGTAATTCTTTTGGTCATTTTCAGATATAGTTTTTTTAAAATACAGAACCAAAAGCCTAATTTCAAAATGATTTTATTGAATGAATATGTGTTCTATTATAGACTATTTTTAGATTCATTTTATATAATTATTATATTTATGTTTTATGAATTGAATTACAATAATTTATAATTTTAAAGCAGAAAATTTGACGGAGGAACCTAACCATGTTGCGTATTTTCGAAGAGAATAAAGTATTTTTAAAAGCTAAAAAAAGAATAAAAGAGGTCTATTT
>JBAVDL010000262.1:0-8519 GCA_049587175.1 Thermoactinomyces sp. | reverse complement strand
GTGCGTCATCCAGTATACCTTCCTGTACAAACCGCTTCCATACTCCTTTTGAAAGAGTGTCAAACACACAGATCTGCCCCCTTCTCCCATTTGTCTGAATTATATGAATTCATTTGAGTCAGATCATGTCTCTTGCCAAATACAATTTATTTAATTTTCTGTTAATAACCTTTTATTTTTTATTTTTCAACGGATTGCTTCATTTTCCTTCATTTATCTATATATTTACCAATACGTCACAAAAATTTCAGGTTTGAAATAAAAAAATTTTCCTTAGCTCTAAAAATTTGATAAACTTTCGACAATTTCAAGCAGCAGTTTGAGAATCAGCCCTTGATTCCACTGTTTTAACAAGAATCTTTTAGCAGGTTACCAGATTGATATACTTTTCACAGTTAATTTTTGAAGGATATACGAAAGATATATTTAAATAAATAAATAATTAATCCTTTTAAGGGGAGAGATAGGTTATTGCCGCTAGCCAGGGTATGAAGGTTATTTTCCCGTAAAGGAGGGAGCTATAATAAAATAATCATCAGTTTTCTGGCAATTGATGATTATTTTATTATAAAATATGGGCAAGATAAAGTTTATTTATGTACGTCGGGAAGACGGAACCCAGCCGGCATTGGAACTTATCGCCAAGACCGCCAAACTCGCAAGGCAGGGGCATCCGGATTTTATCCGAATGGCAATTGAGATCACCAACGGGATCAAAGCCATTGAGAAAACGGGTATTCCACCCTGGAAACTGATTAACGAACAGCCTTTTTTCATCGAAACGCCAGCCGGAAAACTGATCAGGGTAGAATGGCTGAAACGGCTGGAGTATAATTTCCCGCTGGCTGAATTCCGGGTCAGTACAGGTTTCTGTCCAACGGGTCATGCTTTTCAAATGGTGTTGTTTACCCATTTTTATCAGGGAAGGGAATATGTCTTTGCCACCAACGCCGTAATCAAAAGACAAACATCATCCCCGGAATTTGATGAAATCGTCAAGGAAGCCGCAAAAATTTACAAGGACTTTCTGCGTTGCCCGACCAAATATATCCAGATGGGGGATTGGTATGAGCGATCCAAAAAATCATGAAGAGCTCATGGAATTGCTGGAAAGTGTTCCTGGAGTCAAAGAGATCGTCTACAGCTTTTCGCGTCTGATGGGAAGAGCAATTTTCACCCGGCGGATCGAACTGGGCCTGACACAAAAAGAACTTGCCCAATATGTTTACAAAATAACCAAACAGCCCATGCACCAGTCAGTTATTTCCCGGGTGGAAGGCGGTTCGATCGGAATTACTTCCGAAACCTATGACCGCATTTTGCGTGCTCTGGGCATGAAAGATATAAAAATTATCTTTGAGACATCCAGGCATACAAGTGCCTCGCTTGAAAATTTTCCCTATCCTTATGCTGCAAATGACGATGTTTAATTAAACGGGAGATACTGAACCGGCTGCTCCATAGGGCCGGTCATTTGTTTTTGAAATATATCTTCTCCCTGTCCCAACCCGTAAATTCCCGTATAACTTATCGGTATACCCGGATCACATGCCCGCCGCATCCGCATTGGTCAATATAACATATATCCTGCACGGGAATATTCTCTTCCCGCAGGCACCGGGCCAGATCTGAAACAAACTCCCGCTCCGGCTCCCTCACGCTTCCGGGAACCACCAGATTGACAAAATATCCTTGCGCCGTATTCCTTGCTGCCTCCACAGCTTCCCGGAAAAGTTTCGCAGGATTTTGTTCAAACCATTCATCCTCCAGATTGATGGACCAGTCGCATGTTTTCATTCTCTTCACCTCATTGGTTTTTCTCTTACCTAATGGTACCAATCTCTTTTTAGTTACCGAGTGATCGTCATCACAAACGGATAATGAAAAAATGGTTATAATAAGTTAAACAGGAATAAGGAACCATTCCTGTTTGCACAATAAACACAAAGCAGAAATACCAAGCGTAAAGTGATGGAATGGCGCTTTTCAGAAATATAGCATGACAGGGATGAGCAACCCCAAATAACAAATGATTCTCCATTTTTTAATTTCCAGCAAGTCAATCTGAAAACTGGAGGAATTAAAATGAGTCAATTTGCTGCAACCGTTAATGCTACGGAATACCCGCCGCATTTGAAACACAAGGTCATCTTTGAAACATTTGACAAGCTCCAGCCAAACGAATCCTTGCTGCTGATCAACGACCACGATCCGGTGCCGCTCAGATTCCAGTTCGAATCGATGCATCCGGGAAAATTCTCCTGGGAGTATATTGAGCAAGGTCCCGACATGTTCAAAATCAGAATCGGCAAATTGTAACTGGAGTTGGCACCAATGGCAAAAATCGATTACATCGACGAAAACACGATCAAGATCCATGTAACCCTGGAAGACGCAATAGCGATGGTTCAGGAAGCAGCCCGCAACATTGACCAATACGCGTCTGACATCATCACCATTTATGAGAAAATGCCGGAGTTCCAGTATACGTATTTTTGTTTCTACGCCTATGACAGCGCCCAATTGTTCGAACACATCCTGGAAACAGATCCGAAAGAATACACGTCTTTCTCCCTGGATGCCCCGGATTCCTTCTTTTATGCACTGTATGGCGGAATGGCCGGCTTGTACGAAGAAGCCAAAAAACGAATTTCACAGAAAACCGTTTCAATGGGGAAATCAACATAAGAAATTTCCTGTCATCAAACCAAAATGTATACCGATAGTATAATCAGGAAAGGCCCCAACCAAAACTGAAAAGCGCACATAAACTAAAGTCGGATTCCATCCTTTTTCAGCGTTCAAATGAGAATCATTTTCATATAACATCCCTGAATTGCATCCGTCCGAATCGGTAATAACCTCACCTGATCCGGGCGGTTTTTTTAATTTAAATTCTTTGTAACAAAGCCAACCTCAAATTACAGAAAACAATAGCATGGATATTTTCTCCAGGATCCATAGGTAAACTTTACAGAAAAATCCAAACGAAGGTTATGTTTGAATTCCACCTTGTCAGGGTTTCCGGGATATTGTGCAAATCGATATCGATCGACACATGCGGCAAGACAACTGCTTTTGGTCAAAGACCGGTCGCCAGACTTACCTTGCCTTGCCGGAGAATCCCCTGTTATTTGGGAGCCCTTTAAAACAGTAATTTCACTTTTTAATAATTTAATGACATTTTTATTTGAAAGCAAATATAAAGATGGTTTATTACCATTTTTTCGTATACAATCCAGTATAATAAAATGGTAAATCCAAAAAACATCTAATGGAAATGCGAGAAACGAGAAGAAAGAGTCAACCGCTTGAAACAAGGACTGATTCAGTTGCAATTCCTCCAGCTGCTTTCTTCTCTGCCACGCAAGGAAAGGAGAAACAATCATGTTTGGAAAAGTAGCTTCTGATATGTTGGGCCTCAGTGATATTGGAACGGTGATTTCCCCTGCAGACTACGATAAAGTCGATGCCGATGATTATATCATGCATGAAGACGGGGAAAAGATCTATTTCCTCATCAAATCCAAATCCGATGAATACTGCTTTACAAACAAAGCCCTCATTCACTTGGATGGCACCAGTGCAACGAGCAAAAAACGTGTTCTCCGCCGCTATGACTACTATTTACATAAAATTGAAGGCGTTACCCTTGAAACAGCTGGCAATATTGATTTGGATGTAGAAATCCACTTCACGATCGGTTCTGTTCACTATTCGATTGATGTACGCAAAAAGCATTTGGAACAACTGAAAGACTTGTACAAATCCTTGCTCAAAATTTCAGAAGTTACCCGTGATAACGAAATCATGATGAACTATGCAAAACAAAGCCTCGAAGTATCTTCTTCCTTACTGAAGACCTATCGCAGCGGTGAAAATTCTGTCATTGATCAATTCCAGACCCTTAACCAAATCGTTTTCGATTGGTTGGTTCAGGCGAAAAATAAATATCAAATCAAGGATTTTGGCTTCGTGTTCGAAAAGTTTATCAATAACTGATTTACTAACCTGACCACACAATATATACCTTGTTCCTATTCCTTTGACCCCTTTTCATGCTCAAATGAGCATACCATCCGGTCAGACAAAATATTTTGTCTGACAAGCCTTCCTCAAAAAAATGGTCGGACTTGCGGAGAGGGCAACAGCCCTCCCTTGTCCGACGCTGATTATTAATGTCTAGTTATAGAAAAACCACTGAAACATTATATTATGAAGCCATTCTGTCTATTTCTGCTAATCCTTACATTGGAGAAGCAAAAACAGGTTATCTTGCTGGTGTCTATGGTTATGATATCAAATATAAAGGGACCAGTTATGAGATTGCTTATCGGATATCTACGAGGATGAAAATGGCAATGTGGTGGTTGTGATTCTATGTGGGACCCAGAACTTTTATAATGAATTGAAGCGATTTATCAAAAAATAAAAATTGATTTAAAAAAGCACTGTGCACGGCATTGCTTGAAATTATTAATGATACCCCTGCCCTCTTGTAACCAAGATTCAAAATTAGTCGATTAATAGGAAACATAAAACAAAAAAGAAGGAGTCCAACCGAGTTCCTTCTTTTTTTCTCCTTCCCAATATCCATCTGCCAGACTTATTGTTTTCCCCAAAATGCCTGTAAAAAAAACCATTTCCGCTTAAACAGGCCCAGCTTGTCCGTACCCATGCGCACCATTCGATACTGATATTCAGCATCCAGAAACCTTTGTATTTTTGAGGCAAGAGTGAAATAAATAACATTATTGAAATGTAAAGCCGATAGCCTTACTATTACTACCGGCTTTTTATCTTATTCCCCATTTGTGATCTCTTTTAAAACAGTTTCAATATATTCAACGATTTCGCCAGATCATCTGATTTATATTGTTTTAAGGGCTGATCCCAATTTTCATTTTTAATTAACTGTACATAATATTCTCCTTCAGGCGTAACATCTGGATACCACCCCAAATCAAGAAGTATACAGCTTTTTTTGATGGCAAAACCGTAACAAATCTTGAGTGAAATACAGCCATTTCTCATCATCTTTATGTAAATATTTTGGATTTATTTCTCGTAAACTGTTATGTTCTACAGTCCATCCATTAGGAATTCTTAAAGCTTGAAGTTTTGTTTCAGGCAACCCTAAAATTTTTCTCATGTTATCTTCTTATTTACTTTTCTCCCCAAACTCCTTAATAATATCCCGCATAAATTGTGTTACAGCAAAACAATCTTCTATATTTTCATCATCTAGAGCCCAATAAAGAATGGTGTTTTTATGAATATAATATTCATTTATAAGATAATTTCTGATTTTATTCCATGATTGATTGTTAGCTTTTCCTTTCTCTAGAGCATCATTAAATGACGAGATAATTAAAGCCATTAAAGCAAACTTTTCTTCTTTATTTAAGGTGTTATTTTCATAAGACGAAATAAATTCATCCACTCTCAAAGGGTCCGCAGCTTCAAATTCCCAATCCTGAGAATATGCATCTAAACCAGGTAAGTTCAACTTCTTTATAAGGCTCTCGACTGCTTCTTTTGTAATGTACTCAGGGTGTGAATCTTTCATATTTTCCCTTCTCTCAATCATTATTACTGCCCCTTCCCGGAAGGATAAGCGCGACTAAATGGATAAACTGTTTTAACTCCACCATTTTCTTTTACTACAACCCTAGCCATGTCAGGTTTAATTTCCGTACCATCAGGAAGAAATCCCCTGTTTTTCAAGGATTTCGGAAGGGAAACTTCATGTACCCCGGTACCTTTTTTAGCTACATCGGCTATGAATTTTGCAGCCCCTTTTTCATCTAGCCACTGTCCTATTTGATGGCCCTTTGCTCTTGCTCTATCAATAAGTTGATTAGCTTTTTTCTTCATACCATGCTCAGTAAAAGTATGGCCATATGTAGGTTTACTTTTTGGATTTCCCCATTTAAAGTTGACCTGGGAACCATTATTCGCGGCAAACTTCTGCAACCACTGACCTAATGGGATATCTCCAACACGTTTTGGAACAGTAGCGGCTAAAGAATTCCCGCTCCTTACAAACGACTGTGCGAAAGTTGGGATTTCCCAGCTATTCACCCATTTGATGATATCATCTGAATGGCTGCCAACATATCCCGCTCCAAAAAAAGAACAAATCCCAAATAAAACAAGCAGAAATAGCCGTTTTCTTCCAACTAAACTGGCCTTTAAGAAAATCAACGATACTTTGCTCAGTTCCTCCGGCCGCAGCCCCGCCAAACATTTTGGGAAGGGCTTTCCCCAGCCACGGCACCCTCTGGGCAATCGAAGTTATGAATGACGCTTCAGCAAAAGAGGCCACTACCCATTCAAAAACGATAGCCGCGATTCCGGAAGCCAATCCCCAGATCAGCATGTCTTCCAGCATGGCTTCACTTAAAAACTCATTTCCCGAAAACCAGGAAACGATTCCGCCAAGAATTTCCCCAACCACGATTGCTCCACCAATTGCCGCCACTATGCCACTGCCAAAAATAGCTGCTACAATACCAAGGATTGTTAAAACAATTAAACAAAAGGTTTCATGCTCCAGAATCCAGTCCCAGACAGCCGAAAGACCATTCACGACAACTTCGGTAATCTTGGAAATAATACTTTTAATCTCATCCCAAAAGGCAGGTTAAGCGTACCGATACAATCTTTTGTAATAAACCAGAGTGATTTTTTACGCTAATAATATAATGCTGCTTCAATATAAAGAAAAATCCTTTAATATCCCTCGTTTTCTAACAACAGCAAATAGTTCTTCAAAAAGAATCACATGCTGGAAAGATACCTTTTTCTTTATCCAGAAAAGCTTCTTCATGACCCTGTCAGACCTCTTTGGGGTCGATGTCTCCTTTATGGTAATCAAAACATAGGCAATCACCTGAGGCATCATTGAAAAATGGATATGAACCAGTTTCCTCCCACAAATTTTTCAAACGCCTTTTACCCTTTTTAATTGACTTATGTATAATTCTATATCAAGTCAATCGGTAATTAGTGGAAAAGGGTGTTTTTTATTTATTAAAAAATATATTATTTATATATATAAATGAGGTTTTCGAAGCCAATTTTTAATGTGTATTCACAAGTAGACTAATTTGTCTTCTCAATCAGTTTTATGTTCAAATTTGACAAGCAGGGATATACTCCGGTCTACACTACCTTTTTGCTGGAAGTATGTTCATGATTCATAGTGATCTTCAGATTGAAAATAAATCACTTCAAAACCTATGGAAGGAGTTTATAAATGTCCGTTTCTGAAACAACTCAAATTATTGAGGAAATCAAAAAATGGAAAAAAGAACGAAATGCTGTTATTTTGGCTCATAACTATGAACTTCCCGAAATTCAGGATATAGCCGATGTCCTTGGTGATTCCCTTACACTTGCACGGGCGGGAATGGAGACATCAGCAGATGTCATTGTATTCTGTGGTGTTCATTTTATGGCTGAGACAGCAGCAATATTAAGTCCCGAAAAAACAGTCCTTCTCCCTGATCTGGAGGCAGGATGCTCATTGGCTGATTCGATTACCGCTGACCAGCTCCGGGCCTGGAAAGCCGAACACCCAGGTGCGGTAGTGGTTGCGTATGTTAATACGTCAGCAGAAGTAAAGGCGGAGAGTGATTACTGCTGTACATCTTCCAATGCGGTGCAAGTTGTTCAATCCATCCCGGAAGATCAGGAAATTCTATTTCTCCCTGATGTATTTCTCGGCTCATTCGTTGAGCGTGTGACAGGTCGTAAAAATATCCATGTTTGGATGGGTGAATGTCATGTACATGCCGGCATTACCCCCAATCAGGTGGAAAATATGTTGGAAGAGCACCCGGAAGCTGAGTTGCTTGTTCACCCGGAATGCGGCTGTTCCACTTCCAGTATGCTTCTGATGGCTAATGATGCGCTTCCCGAAAACCGGACACATATTTTATCTACGGGTAAAATGTTAAACCATTCAAAGACTTCATCTGCTGATGAATTTGTGGTTGCGACAGAAGTAGGAATTCTTTACCAGATGGAAAAACAAAATACCGGCAAGCGATTTGTTCCGGCAAATCCTGAAGCAATATGCCCATTTATGAAAATGACTACCTTGCCAAAAGTACTGAATGCCTTGAAAGAAAACAAACATGTGATTACGGTGCCAACTGAAATTGCAAAACGGGCCAGACGGTCCATTGAAAGAATGGTTTCCATCGGGTAGGAAAAATACCTTTGTTTTCAAACTTCAGCGAAACCATTTGCAGGCGAAGAAAAACATAAAGATACCTATAGAGAGCCATTAAAAAAATGGCTCTCACAGACTGTAGATAAACCGCTTCTAATAACTGAGTACAGAAGGGGTTTTCTAATAAACTGATTAAAAAATCGGCGAAGTCGACGGCTTCGCCATCGCCAATTGGCCAGCTTTTTTAAATTCATAGCAGCAAAAAGCAGCATCGCCTGCATCTGAACACGACGCTTCCCACGAAGCGTCGTCCAACGCATTCCATGCTTCTCTTTCA
>JBAVDL010000261.1:0-2203 GCA_049587175.1 Thermoactinomyces sp. | reverse complement strand
TGATTCTGCTCATGTTTGTCGGAGGGGCGCCCAATTCGACGGCGGGGGGGATCAAGGTCACCACCTTCGCCGTCATTCTGCTGGCGGTGTGGGGCATGATCCGGGGACGGGACGATGTGGTGGTTTTCCGCCGGAGGATTCCCCACCGGCAGGTGTACAAGGCGCTGACGGTCACCGTGATGTCGCTGACGCTGGTGGTGGTCGTGACGGTTTTGCTTTTGGTTTCGGGATACCATCATGCCCATTTTCTGGGGCTTTTGTACGAGGCTTCTTCCGCCTTTGCCATCAACGGATCTTCCCTCGGCCTGACAAGCCGTCTGACGACCTTGGAAAAAACTTTGTTGATTTTGACCATGTTCGCGGGGCGATTGGGGCCGGTCACCCTGGTTTATGCCATCAGCCGTCGCATGACGAAGCCGCCCTACCGCTATCCGGAGGAACAGCCGCTGATCGGCTGACGGGGAGGGAAAGCGGTGAATCTGTTTGTTTACGGGAGTTTGCGCGCCGGGCGAAAATATCATCACTTTCTCGAAGGAGCGCCGCTCGTGGCGGATCGGGCGTGGACACGGGGGCTGCTCTACGATACGGGACTGGGCTATCCCGCCATGATTCCGGGCAGGGGGATCGTCCGTGGCGAAGTTTATCGCGTTGACCGGGATCGGCTGAAGCGCATCGACCGTTTGGAGGATTTTTACGGGCCGGGCGATCCGCGGAACACGTACGAGCGCGTGGTGCGGACCGTCTTTACTCCCCTCGGCCCTCTTTCCTGTTTTCTTTACCTCTACGTCGACAAAGACCGGTTGCGGGCGCACGGGAGGAGGATACGAAACGGGGTCTGGAATGAATGAATTATTTAGAAATCAGTTAAATTTTTTTCTGACTCCAATATCGGCTCTTTTGTTATAATGGAGTTGAATAAGCACTCATTCAGTAGGGACAAAATTCCATCCAATCGATTGGAGGATGGGGGCGTGAAAGCGAAGGTTCCATTGTTTGACAGTCTTGGGCGGCCCATCTGGTTTGACCGGGAAGAGTTTCGAAATCATGTGATTCCGGAAAATCTGAAAGCCGAATGGGACAACCCCCAGGAGCTCTACGAATTTGTGGTTCAAATTTTTCGGGACGGTTTTATCGAAGAGGCGGAAAAAGGGGCGGACCGTCTGCTGGAACTGTATCGGCGCGACGAGGGGACCCTTGTGTTGAAGGCGGCGGTGCTCCTTCGCAAAGGGGATGACGTCGGGGCGGAAAAACTGTTGTTGGAATGTATCGAAAAGTACCCCAAGCGGGGAGTCGCCCACACGTTTCTCGCCCGGGTGTATTCCCGCCGCGGCGATCGGGAGGGGGCCCTTTCCGCGCTGAGGCAGGGACTCAGCCTGGAGCCCAATCAGGAGATGGCCTTGCGCTGGTTGGTGGAGCTGTATCAGGAAAAGAAGGAGGATCCGGTGCCCGCGCTTGAGCCCTTTGCGGAGATTGCGGGGGCCTTTTGGCCGCAATTGGAGCTGGGACGGCTTCATTTGGAGAAGGACCAAATCCCGGAAGCCCTCCGGTGGTTTGAAGCGGCGGTGGAAGTCACCCGCGGCATGCGAGGGGAGAAGGAGCCCCCGAGTTACGAGGAAGAAGTGGCGGTGATGACGTCGACCGCCAAAATGCGCCAGCGGGGATTGCGCGATGAAGTGATCGATTTCTGCCGGAAGTTCTGGGTGCCCACCTTCGCCACTCCCTTTGCCGGGCTGGACTACGTGCAAGCCCTGGAAGAGGCGGGCCGGGTGCAGGACGGGATCGACGTGTTGAAAGCGATGCTTCCTTATCTCCTCCCGGAATACCGCTCCTTTGTCGACCAACGGCTGCATCATCTCGAAAGCAAATCCCTGGTCCGGCGGCGTTGATTGCCTGATTCCTCCGTTTGCCAATCGGGCCCTTTTCCCTTATCATCGTCTTAGAAAACGTGCATCCGGAGGAAAAGATATGGCAGATTCCATCTACGAATGGCGCTTTGACCCCCGCCTCAATATCCGCCGCCTGGTCCTCCGCGCCGATCCCGACCGCTTGACGGATGCGGAAAGGGCGGAATTGGCGGCTCGCTATCAGGAGATGGCGGCCCAGATTCCGGCTCAGGTCAAGGCCTTTGAAAAGCGGTACATGGCCTGTTACGAGGAGCTGAAACAGGCGGAGGACGATGAAACCTTCTACTCCCTGATCGACG
>JBAVDL010000260.1:0-7168 GCA_049587175.1 Thermoactinomyces sp. | reverse complement strand
AAGAGCAAGCAAAGAACTTTATTCAAACAGTTCCTGAAAAGATGGAAACATTAGCGCCAATGATCGATATTGAAATCCATCTGAAGCATGATCCGGAAAAAGTCAGACAGGAATTGCAGAGCCTGGCCAATGAATTGGAAAAGCATTATAAAAAGAAACCAATATTTTATGTTACTTATGATACCTATGAGCATTATGTGAAAGGTTATTTCAAGGAGTATGATCTCTGGATCAGGGATATCTTTAAATCTCCCACCCTGGAAAATCGAAACTGGTTCATTTGGCAATATAGCAACAGGGGGAGAATCGAGGGGATTGACGGTTTTGTGGATATGAACGCATTCCGTGGAAATTATGAAGTGTTCAAAAGAAAATTTGATATTCCTTAATAACGGGTATGTCAGGATCTCCTCTCTGTTACGGGCAATGTGAAAGATGAAGAAAAAAATGACTGTAGTTGGAAACAAGCAAAAATATGGAATTGAATTTTAACCGATTCAAATTTAATAGAAAATGCATTATCCCCTTTCGAACCAATAAGGAAGGGGATTTTTTGTGGTTATTCTATTTTTGAAAATAGAAAAAGAAAATAAGATTGATTGGAAAATCGTTGGCGGAATCACTCTTGGAGCAGCTGCTATCACTGCGCTATTTCGCAAATATGGCCAACAGATCAAGAGTGGGGTTCAGTCGGCATACAACGGAGCAAAGCAATGGATGAGGAATATGCTATATCCCAATAGGACGCTGAAGGATTGTGAGATTACTGATAAGCAATTGGCGTATGCGTCTGACATGACTTACAAGGATGTTATTTCTGAGCAAAATATAAAAAAGTATTTAGGTGAAAAATGGATCGAAGATAAGAATCTAAGTCGTGATTTGCTTTCCAGTTTTCTGTCTGCGTCCAACCCGTTTTCAAGCGTGTAAATTGCGGGAAATTTATCTTGGCGAAGCCCAGGTGGACTTCCTGAATTATTTACTGATTTTTACTACGATGTTGTTTTTATTCGTTCTAAATTTCAAGTATGGCGTTATTCTTTGGGTTATTTGGTATTTGTATTTTCTACTAATTGACAAAAAATGGGGCGTTAATAAAAAATTAAGAGGTACTTTATATAGAAAATGGATTGAAATGCCAATTATCATATTATGTGTTATCGTTGTTTTCTATCATTTTCTTTTATTGTATAGGCTGTATATGAACAATTGACTTCGGTTTGTAGAAAAAATAGAAATAAATAGTTGTTCATTACAAAAAAGTCTGTGAACTTTCGTTATAGAATAGGTCACAGACTTTTTGCTGTTAAGCAAGAGCATTACAGGCCATTTCCGATCCATAAAAGTTAAATTTGAAGAATCCGAGGCAAAGTATATTTTCGATAGATAATTCTATTAACAATATATATATTAGTATTGATATATGAAAAAATATCCAATTACAAAAGAAATCCAGAAGGCAATATTTCGCTCAATCTGAGGAGAGGAGAATCTGTTTGTTAAAAAATCATATCAGAATGATCTCCGTTCTAATGATTCTCGTTATGTTCAGTCTTCTGTTACCGAACAGGGTGGCTGGTGCCGAAGAAACGACAGGGATTGAACGTTTGGGCGGTAAAGACAGATATGAAGTATCAGCTAATGTCAGCAAAAAAATCGACTTTCTCAACATCGATTCCGGCACTGTTGTGATTGCCCGGGGAGATCTGTATCCGGATGCCTTGTCCGGAGGACCACTCGCCTCAACTGAACATTCTCCTATTTTACTCACTGCAACTTCTTCATTGCCAATGTCAGTCCAGGCAGAAATAAAGCGCAGATCTCCAGATAAAGCGATTATTCTGGGTGGAACCGGTTCAGTTTCTGTCAATGTCGAAGAACAACTTAAAAGTTCAGGAATCACGACGATTGAACGAATCAGCGGCTCCAATCGATTTGCTGTTTCAGCCGCAGTCGCAGAAAAAGTGGCAGAAGCCAAAACACCGGATACTGCCATTGTTGTCAGTGGTTTGGGCTTTCCTGATGCCTTGTCTGCTTCCAGTATTGCCTCTCAAAAAGGAATGCCCATTCTATTAGTAGAAACGGACAAAATTCCTGTCTCTATCGAATCATTTATCCAAAATCATCGCCAAATAAAAAATTTTATTATTGTAGGAGGAACCGCTACTGTTTCCGATAATGTGAAGTCAGAACTGGAACAGTATGGAAAAGTTCATCGCATCGCCGGAGCAAATCGTTACCTTGTGGCGATCAATGTAGCCAAGTATTTTAAGATGAATTTGTCATCCCTGGTGTTTGCCCGGGGAGATGTATTTGCGGATGCGCTTTCCGGCGGCCCTTTGGCAGCATACACGGGCTCTCCCATTTTGTTGACGACTTCCGGCAAAATAGAGACAAATGTTGAGTCGTTCCTCAAAGCAAACCTGGGCAAGACACAAACCATGTATATATTGGGCGGGCTCGGGTCCATTTCAGCTGATGCGGAGAAGCAGTTATCCAATTATATCAGTGACCCGCCAGAAGTAAGAGCCTTCTGGGTAGATATGTTTCACGACGGGGCAAAAACTCCGGAGCAGGTGGACAAGCTGTTGCAGGATGTGAAGAATGCAAATGCCAATGCAATTTTCCTGCAGATCCGTCGACGGGGAGATGCTTTTTATAACAAAAGCATTGAACCGAGAACCGAAGATCCGGGATTGCCAGCCGGATATGATCCGCTCGCGGACCTCATACAAAAGGCCCATGCATCAAATCCCCGTATTCAGGTACATGCCTGGTTTGCAACCATGCCCGTCTGGAACAAAAGCACTCCGCCGAAAGACCCGAACCATGTATTTAACCTGCACGGTCCCGGCAAGACCGGACGGGATTTCTGGCTAAGCAAAAATTATTCCGGAAGTTATATGAGCGGGTCGGAGTATGTAGTGGACCCCGGACATCCGGATGTCGTCAATTACACCACCAACGTGGTCACCCATGTCGTAAAAAATTATAACATAGACGGGGTGCACCTCGATCTGATTCGCTACATGGGATCTGACTGGGGATATAACCCGACGAGTGTAGAACGGTTTAACCGGATTTATAATCGTACCGGAAATCCTTCACCAACCGATGAACAATGGAAAGCATGGCGCAGGGAACAAGTGAACAACTTTGTCGGCAAAATTTATGTAAATACCATGGCCATTAAGCCGAACGTAATCGTTTCGGCAGCTGCCATTGCCTGGGGAGACGGTCCCAAAACGATGGAAGACTACATGGCTTCACGCACGATGAATGATGCCTTGCAGGATTGGAATCGTTGGCTGGAAAACGGGTGGGTTGATCTTGCGATACCGATGAACTATTTCCGGGAATTTGATTCTGCACAAAAGCAGTATTATATGAATTGGCTCGCCTGGGAAAAAGAACATCAACATGAGCGCATGACCGCGTCTGGCATAGGGGTGTATCTGAATTCCATTTCCGACGGACTCATCCAAATCAGAAAAACACGGGAACCCTCTCAGACCGGGAAACGACTGGCCGGGGTAAACTTATACAGTTATGCTGTTACCAATAAGGACGGAGCAGCTAATAGTGAGTTTTATTCCGCACTTTCCGCTCCCAGCGCCTATGACAGCCAGACGCCGGTCTTTAACAGAGTGGCCTTGCCACCAGAGATGGCGTGGAAAACGAATCCAACTTCCGGACATCTAATGGGATCCGTTATACACAGTGACGGAACAACCAGTGACCATGAAACAGTGACGATTACCGGCCCCGAGTCACAAACGGTTCAAACAGACGGATCCGGAGACTTTCAACTGATTAATCTTTCACCCGGCATCTATACTGTCTCAGTTGGGCAAGTTTCGCAAACGGTTACTATCTCTGCGGGCCAGGTTACCCAAATTACCTTGAATTGATAAGGATACGATTCAATTTTTTACTCGTGATTCTAAGTGTAATTACCATGATTGTAGGCCCTGCAAAATAATAAAAAATGAATTGATCTGGAGAAAAGGAATATCGCCATCGCTTTTGAAACCAAACGGGAAATTAATCAGTGATGGAAATCGCACTTGGAAAAAGGGATTCGGAACCAAAACGACTTCTAACCGCTATATACTTCAAATAAAAAGAATCGATTCTTCTCTGGGAATCGGTTCTTTTTTTCTATCTATTATTTGGTCAAATTGCACTTCGTCGTTCATTTGCTGGTTCTACCCCTAATTAAATATATCCCGGAAAATTTCCTTCATGATCTTCTGTAACAAAAATTTGGCTTGTGGAGTTCTTTGCTGCCCTGGATAATGCTTTTTTAAGAGCATTTTCCATCATTTTTCGATCACGCCGGTGAGAAAGCTCAAATTGAGTAAAGCAGCCAGATAAAGCCGATTCCTTATGTCTATCTGCATAAGGAATCATAATAAAGTCTTTGCTATGCACGTTGAACCTCCCCGGCAGTTTTTGTGAAAAATCACATGTAAAAAGATTAGATACATAAAAAATTATATATAATTAATATTGGGAGTTAATACAATCTTTCAATTGTTGTATTTCCATATTTTCAACAAAGGGGCTCGTCCAATGTGATTCCATGGATATCGGGTAGTTACCCTGGATTATCATAATTTAACGGGGGGCTCGCATTGAGTAAAAATTTCTCTTTTCAAATGCTTTGGATTAGCCAGTTGCTCTCCAATTTGGGAGATTCGTTATATATCTTATCGGTTGTTACAGCGATCTATCAATTAACGGGTTCTGCGTTTATTTCCGGCTTTTTTCCGGTGTTGCGTGTTGCCGGACAGGTGATGAGCGGGATCTTTGTCCCATTATGGATGGATCGCATGAAGTTGCTCAAAATTATCTGGATTGCCCAAATCGGGCAAACAATGCTGCTTGCCATGATGTCCCTGATAAATCTTGAGGCGCGCTCATCCTGGCTTGCTGCCAGTTTGCTTTGTTTTGTTTTTGCGACTTCCGTTTTGCATGGATGTGCCCTGCCTGCCAGAAATGCGCTTGTTCCACGTCTGGTTACTCCGGATTATTTAATGAAAGCAAACAGCCTGTTATCAACATCGGATCAAATGATCCTGCTTCTCGGCTGGTCGCTGGGAGGGGTGCTGGTTTATCAGTTTGGTTCATCTGTTGTATTGTGGGGAGTTACGGTTCTTATGGTTTTATCAACTCTCAGTCTGTTTTTTGTGAAAGATCCGTCACAAAAAACGATAGAAACAGACCAGACCGGCAAATGGAGACGACTGGCTGACGGATGGGCATATCTATGGAAAGATTCAGACCTGAGAATTATTTCAACGATGAAGTTTGTGTCAAATATCGGGGAAGCAGTCTGGACCGGTTCCATTTTGTTGGTATTTGTGAAAGAAGTTTTGCATAAAGGAGAAGAGTGGTGGGGGTTTATTAATTCCGGATATTTTATTGGTGCCATACTGGGAGGAGGCGTCGTTTGGATCTTTTCACGTAGTATTGAAAAAAGAGTGGTATTCAATCTGTTTCTGGGATGTGTATCTCTCAGTATAGCTACTTTCCTGTTCGGCCTTTCTTCCGATCCCTGGCTGGCGCTTGTTCTGTCTGTTGCCATGGGGATTCCAAACCAGGTAAGAAACATTGCGGAAAGAACGTTTATTCAATATCAGACTCCGGAAAAAATGTTGCCAAAAGTACTTGCAGCCATCACAACCATTATGTTTGTCACATTCGGATTGTCTGTTCTGGTAATGGGTTACGTTGCGGATCTTGCCGGCGTTCGGACCGTATATATGATTGCGTTTGGGCTATATCTCACCACGGCTGTTGTTTCTCTCTTTATCAGAAAGAAACAACTTGTCTTTACAAAAGTTGATGGCAACCGAATAGGCCAATAAACAAACAAAAATCCCCGCAGTTTGCGTGGGGTAAGGAGCATACTTCTAATCTTTCTGCCATTTTCTTGTCACTTCACGAATGCGGTCCAGTTGTTCCCAATAGTTGTGAAGAGCCGCCTTGCCTTCATTGGTAATACGAATGGTGGTATGCGGAATTTTTTTACGGACGAATTGTTTGTTGATCAGAATATAGCCAGCTTTTTCCAATTTGGACAGGTGAGAAGACAGATTTCCTTTGGTAAGGCCGGTCAATTCCTGCAAAAACAGAAATTCAGCCATGGTGCAGGCATTGAGGGCACTTATAATTGCAAGGCGGGCCGGTTCGTGAATCAGTTTGTTTAACCTGGCCATTTCCTTGAAAGGCATCAATTGGATCACGCTCCAATATGTATCTTTAACTAGTTTGCATTATAAACCATAAAATTTTTTTTGCAAAGTACTCAAATTAAAACAACAAAAAGATTGAAGACTGACGGCTTAATTTTTTCAATCAATTATTCTGCAAAAAATGCTTTTCAATCTCTTTCTGTCTAACAGAGAGAAGAAGGTGTTGCAAGTCCATGGCATAACACTTCAAAATCCTTATTAAACAAAGAACCTCTTATCCTTTTCTTTGGATAAGAGGCTCATGTTTTTTAGTGACCGGCATTTTATCACCAAATTTTCCATAGCTGCGCCAATCGGAATAGATAGACTCCCACAGTCCGAAATCCAAGGTACTTAGACTCTTACTGAGGCTTCATCAGTTGATACTACATTATCAAATTTACAATAAAATAATGTCTTTTTCTAATAATATTTAACTAATTATTCATAATTCATATGATTTAGATGTAGATATTATGATATATATATAAATATAGAGCCCCCTTTCAGAAATTAATGTCCAAAAGAGGGCAACAGACTGATTAAAAAGTTGACGAGGTGATGGCGAAACCATCACTAATTAGGCAATCTTTACAGAAAAAGAGCCTTTTCTATATCTGAACGCAATACATCCCGCAAAGCGTCCGTCCAACATATGTTATGCTCTTCTCCATATTTGTTTATTCTGATATGTGTGTCAAACATGTTCCTCTTTATCTATCCTGCCAAATATAGTGATAGATTTACTTGTTATGGTTTCGGCTGTTTTTATATTGGGAAAGTAAGGCAAAATCTTTTTGAATTCTTAATGAACCCCAAAAGTCCAGACATTTAAGCCGCATTTGAAGATAAAAGTTGACGAAATTCTTTTGGAGACAGATATCCTAATGCAGAATGCGGTCGCTCTGCATTGTAGAATCGGATGTAGC
>JBAVDL010000259.1:0-3660 GCA_049587175.1 Thermoactinomyces sp. | reverse complement strand
ACGATAATCGGTACGCCCTTGGCGGTATATACTTCAGGAGTGGAAACCTGCAATTTATGAGAGAGCAGGCTGAGCAATTCAGCTTGCTGGAAAATGGGGATAATAAAAGCTCCCCCGCCGCGGATAACCTTGATCTTATTGCCGGATTGATCCAACGTGACATTTTTATTGCCCAACATGCTGCCTGTTACAATCAGAGCCTCTTCAGCACCTACCGTTTCATAGCGGGCCCAAAATGCAAGTGCCAGGCCTGATAAAATAACAACAATAACCAAGGCGAGAAAAAAAGATGCCATCGTCTCACTCCTCATTGTTTAGATTAATATGTCTCATGAACAAAATATGTCTACTTGCCTCGATATTACTATACTGCCATGGGGGCAGCAGAACTTGGGACTGTCTGGCTGGTATTGCCGCCTGAACTTGAAATTGATCACTTTGCTTAGGCGGTACCGTAACCATGGTTTTCAGATCATTCAGACCAAAACCAACAGATTGATCTGTCTGATGCCGGCCTCTCAACAATCAGACAAATGAGGGTACATGATACAGCAGCAACAAAAACGATGAACGAAGAATGTTCAGAGAGTAAAATGTCTGTCCCCCAAAAACATTACCCAAAGACAGCCACAAAAAAAAGAAAGTCAGGTTTGAGGAAAAACAGCATCAAAGATTCTTCCCGGAATCAGACTACGAAAGGAATGCTCTGTATGAGCAATTCCCAACAAAAAGCAAACCCAAAAGATTATTCTAATATGTAACATCCCCCCAGTTTTATCTATACTTTTATTATACGAAACCTATGACTTCATTTGTTACAAACAAAAAAGAAAAATCCATAGATACAGATATATGTACTCAGGCTAAAGACAAACCCAAGAAAAATAGATTTAGCTTGTCCCCTCTGGGTGAAGCATAAAGCCAATCTCAACGCGCCGTCTACAGTCAGTTCGCTGTGGGGAATGACAGACCATCATTAAAGATTTGCCTTCACGGATCGCCCGGGAAAACGCACCAAAACCAATGGATGGAAGCCATTAGAGAACTGGAGGATTGCGAAGGCGATAAAGCAGCGCCGGCCACATTCCCCGCGAATGCCAAATTACGGTAACTTAGTGTCCATGCAGCCATATACCGAATATCCAGTCATAGCAAAGTTTTATTTATAAAGTCGGCAATTTGGAGTAACAAATAGCATCCACACTTTTTTGCAACAGAAAAATTGAAACCGTCCCTATATTTTAAAGGGCGGCTCCATATGTGGAATATCACTTATGATTGAGTGTAGGCTTTTTTACAATATATATACTGAGTACCGGATCCGGATTGGTTCTAGCACTCTTGTTATGGACAAAGAACGCCGCCTGACATTGATTTGGACTTCTAGAATAAAAAGATGCATCATGTTGATGCAGCTTTTTTTCTTTGGTTATTAGTCCCCCAGTAAAAAAATCAGGCAGCTGAATGATTTATGCTCCTAATAACACCAGCATTTATCGGTACTAATAAGGGGTTTTAGCCTAAAAAGAAAATACAGAAACGGGGTGATTTTCCCGCTTTCAGTAGAGCTTGAAGAAGGTAGAACATGAAAAGCCAGGGAAAATTTAATTTTCTCTCTGCTTTTCAAATGAAAGCTTTATCTTAATAATAATTTATATAAGAATTGGAACCAACTACAAAAGATCTCCCTTTGCACGATATGTCTTGATTCGCTTCATTTCGCTGTTCACCAGGTTACGGTGATCTTTGGATACAAACCAGGTTGCCGGATGCCACTCGCCGGTATCTGCATAATAGTTCGTGATTCCTATATTGTGCGATTGACAGACTTTGGCGAAAGTAAGATAGGTACGTAACTGATGGAATGGCGATGTAACCAGAATAATATGGGATAAATGATATTGTCTCAGCAAGTTGAGAACAAACTCTGCATTTTCACGGGTGTGCAAAGATTCATCTTCAACCAGAACAGCTTCCGGGGGAACTCCCATTGCCAAAGCTTTGCTCCGCATATAGTGAGCTCCCAGATTTACATCCCAGTTCTTGCTGGCATTGATAATGTCTTTTTCCTGGATGCGTCCATCCTTGGCAGCTGCTTGAAGTTCCTCAAGAGGAATAAGTTTTGGTTTTTCTGTTCCATCTGCTTTTGCGCTAAACTTTCCGCTGCAGATGATGTAAGGGGCCCATCCCTGATGATACAAATTTACTGCGGTAGAAATTTTATCATTCAAAAATTTAATATTTCCCCGTGTTCCCGCCAGGACAACGATTGCATCGGCTTTTCGCAGGCGATCCCTTAAGGCAAACCGTTTTCCTTTCATGTAAAAGAGAAACCAAATGCTCAACAGCAACAACATGATCAAACCGGGAAGAAAAAGTATCGTTTTCATTTTATTCTTCAAGCACGTCGCTCAATTTTGCAACGGCTTGATCCTTTCTCCATTTGGATTGTTTCAGAATAGAAATTCAATAATCAAGATATCGTTTTGTATTCTTGTCAAGTTTATTTTGAGTTTCTTGAAGATGGAGGAACTCTCCCTCCGAATATTAGAAAACAAAAAGGAAAATGATCCTCAACCAATGGTGTTGGGAGGAGAATCACCCTTTCTTTTTTTGATTATCCAAAAACTCGAGCCGATACCTCCTGCTCTGATTCCGGCCACTTCAACCAAATGGACCAGGCCGCCATCACTTTGATGCAAGTCATAGTACACCTCGAAAACACCGAGTTTTGCTTTTTCAGAAGCAATTTTGATATCACAGGCCAGAGCAGACAGTCAGCTATTAACTGCGGTAATGATGGGCTTGTAAAGACGATGATGCCCACGAGTAAGTCTAACACTGAGGTCATGGAAATATTTTTTCGAAAATCCGGAATGTTGACTCCTTCCCACTTGGGAATAATGGTTTTCAGATCAGCACAAGAAAGTCTTTCCGCTGCCGGTTAATATGGTCATATCCAGGAAATCGTATCATCAGCAGAAAAATCCTGCCACTTTCTCCAATTCCACATTGGTAACCTCGTCAATGGCATCTATCGCTTCATGATGGTTTAAGGCTACGCCATCCTGTTTTTTGTTAAGAGCATTGCTTATAAAGGATACACCTCCTGGCGTCCCTGAAGAAAGAACCACTTTTTTGTCCAACCTGACCTTGGCGATGCCCAGGGCCGCAACAGTTAACTGTCATTGTACCACTTCTCTCCTAATCGCCTGCTAAAAAACATCATCGTGATATGAGCAGCAAGAAGAAAAAATGGAACCATTCCTATGTAAAGGGAGGCTCCATCACAGATATAGAAATCGAGAAGTACTTCACAGAATTTCTACTTTATGCCATTAATTCATAAGCCTTTTCAATAACTCCAATGCTTAATATTGTTTCTTCAGCAGGACAAGCTATTTTTTCTTTACCTAAAATTGAATTTACAAAATTTACAGCACATGATGTATTTGATTTATTTTCTTCCCATTCATCAACAAGCGTATCATTAATAATTATAACTGAATTTGTCTTGACTACTACTGTGGCTTTTTTATAATGACCCCATACGCTTCCAGACAAAAGAGAGAGTATAATAGGAAGCAAAAAAGGGGTCTTTTTTATGGGACGGAGAAAATGGACTGCTGAGGAAAAAATGGAGATTGTTTTGGCAGGGAT
>JBAVDL010000258.1:0-17088 GCA_049587175.1 Thermoactinomyces sp. | reverse complement strand
CACTAATTAAAGCAATGATTAAGCCATTTATCAGTCTAATAGAGGAAATTCATCAATAGTTCAAATTAATAACCAAATAAAGCGCAAAGAAGTGAGAAAGTGGCAAAAAGGAGAAAAAACAGAAATTTCCTATTAACCCAAGGAACTGATATAGCAGGTTATGGAAATGAAGGCACAAAAAAATCAAGCCGCTGGGCTTGATCAGTATATTGCTCCATATTGAGTTGGGAAAGGCTTTATAAGAGACTCATCCTCAGGCGGGCTGTTGCTTGAGTCCGCTTTTTCCTTTTTGCAGGCTGAAAACTTTTTCATATTTGGCTTTATTTTTTATATACGGAAGAAATAATAGGTATTTCGCTTTTTTGCTACAAAAGCAGCACAAATTTCTTGTCGTATCAGGCAATATATCAACATGGGGGGCATCAAGCATTTTCAAACCATCAACCATATGCTCCTGGCAGACCTTTACCATTTTAAACCTCTCCTTTACAGGTAACAAGCGTTATTGGTCTATCCCGGGGAAACCATTTATACACTGCTATCGGTTTAGAAAGCTGATAACAAGATCCGTAAACTTTCCCGTTTTTTCAATTTGTGTCCAGTGGCCGCACTTGGGGAATATATGCAATTCGGCATTGGGCAACAGTCGGGACATTTTCCAGCTGGTTTCGTTGACAGGAATTACACGGTCTTCCCTGCCATGCACCAGAAGAGTCGGGACAGAAATGGATCTTAATGCTTCGTCGCTCAGGGCCAGGGCGTCTACATGTCTTTGGCGGGGTGCTGGAAACATTTGAGAAAAAGCTTCCTGAAACCCTTCCTTTATACTGGCCTGATAGCGCATTTCAACCAGTTCATCATTATCAGCGGCTGACCCGTCATAAGCAAAGATTTTGATCAGGTTTTTCATATTTTCAAAGCTGGGCGTATAACCCCATACTTTATCCAATTCCTCCGTGATGGGGAATTGGCATCCCACACTTCCCATCAGGATTAATTTGTGCACAAGGTCAGGGCGGCGATGGGCAAGATGCAGTGACAGGGCTCCACCCATGGAGTTGCCAATGATTGAAACTTTCTCCAATTTCAAGGCTTCGATAAATGAAATTATGTGATGAACCCATGTATCAACGGAGTAGCGAATGCCTGCGGGCCTTTGCGTATAGCCAAATCCCACCACATCGGGGGCATATAAATGAAAGTGTTCGGACAATACCGGAAAAACCGGCTTCCAGTTGGCCCAGGCGGTTACCCCAGGGCCGGAACCATGGATAAGGAGCAGGGCTTCTCCTTCTCCCGCTTCATGATAATGGGTCAGAATTCCATCTGCTTCAATAAACTTCCCTTGTTCTGTCATGTAACAGCCTCCATCAATTTTCTTTATCCAAATTCCGGTCTTTTGTAATAAACGCCCCGGGAAGAGAAAATGCCGGTTCCCGGATGTCTGCCAGCCACCTCCATTTATTTGGTCAAGATAAAGCCAACTTCACCGATCTGATCCAGTCTGGCAGTAACACAGTCCCCTGCGTTCAGCAAAATGGCTTCTGTAATGCCGCCTGTTAAAATGATTTGGCCGGCTTCCACCTTTTTTCCTTTCCGTCCCAGTATATTGGCCAGCATCGCCACAGACCGGGCCGGATGGCCGAGAACAGCTGTCCCCGCGCCAAGCGCTTTCAGTTCTCCATTGATAAAAAGGGTGGCACCGACCAGACCCAAATCGATTGAATCCGGTTTGACAAGGCGGGTTCCAAATACCACCCGGGAAGAAGAGGCGTTGTCTGCAATCACATCCGGCAAGGTAAATTGAAAGTTTTCATACCGGCTGTCAATAATCTCAAGCGCCGGAACAACATAGTCCGTTGCTTCCAGGACATCCTGTTCGGTAACCCCCGGGCCTTGCAAATCGCAATTCAGAACAAAGGCAATTTCCACTTCCACTTTGGGGTGAATCAATTCCTTGAGTGAAAGTTTGCCGCCATTTTCCACGACCATATAATCAAAAATGTATCCATAAACCGGTTCATCCACATTCATCTGTTTCATTTTGGCCTGGCTTGTCAATCCCATTTTGGGGCCGATGATCCGATATCCTTTGTCAAGCTTGGACTTGATCAGTTCTTCCTGGATCCTGTATCCGTCTTCGATAGCCAGTTGGGGATGATCCAGAGTAATCCGCTTCACTTCCAACCGTTCCAGCTCCGCCCGCTCCAGATGGCGGGCGATGGAAAGATAGTTCAGTTGCTTGACTCCCATCGTTTTCCTCCTTATCGAACTGCTTTGGTTCGGGCTTTGGCAATTTCTGCAGCAACATCAACAATCATATCTTCCTGGCCGCCAACCAGTTTCCGTTTTCCCAGTTCAAGCAGGATATCCCGGGAATCAATCCCGAATTTTTCCGCTGCCCGTTTGGCATGCAACAGGAAACTGGAGTAAACACCGGTATAACCGAGGATCAGGACATCACGCGTAATTTCTTGCGGCGCGCTCAGGATCGGGGCTACTACTTCCTCGGCCAGATCCATCATTTTATACATATCGATGCCGGTATGAATTCCGAGACGATCAAGGACAGCCACAAGCACTTCTGTTTGGGTGTTTCCGGCTCCGGCACCAAAACAGCGCACACTGCCGTCAACGCGGGTCGCCCCTTCCTCAATCGCAGCCAGGGTATTGGCCATAGCCAGCGACAGATTGTTATGGGCATGGAAACCGATCTCAACATTCAGATTCTTTTTCAGGGCGCGTATTTTCTCCTTTACCTGATGCGGCAGCATGGCTCCGGCCGAATCCGTCATATATACGATGTCCGCTCCGTAACTTTCCATCAGTTTGGCCTGCTCTACCAGTTTTTGCACGGGAGCCATGTGGGCCATCATTAAAAAGCCGACTGTCTCCATCCCCAATTCCTTGGCCATGTAAATATGCTGGGCTGAAACATCTGCCTCCGTAACATGGGTGGCGACGCGTACCATTTTTGCTCCCCGTCTGGCTGCTTCCTTCAACTCATTCACGGTTCCGATCCCCGGTAAAAGAAGCACTGATATTTTGGCCTGCCGGCAAACCGATGCAGCAGCTTCAATCAATTCCATTTCATCGGTCAGGGAAAATCCGTATTGCAGGGAAGAGCCGGCCAGCCCGTCGCCGTGGGTTACTTCAATATAGGGAACATTGGCTTCATCCAACGCCCTGGATACCTCAATCACATGATCAACGGTAAATTGGTGTTTGATGGCATGGCTGCCGTCCCTCAGCGCAACTTCAGTGATCAGAATATCTCGTTTGCCGCTCATTCTGCTGATGCCTCCTTTGGTTTCCGGATTCAGATTTTTTGAAGCTGATGTCTGGCAAACTCTTCTGCAACCTTGACACCGGCAGCAGTCATGATGTCCAGGTTCCCGGAATATTTGGGCAGATAATCACCCGCTCCTTCTACTTCTACAAACACCGTTACCTGATTGCCGTCGAAAATGGGCTCTGTTCGCAAATGATAACCGGGTACGTACGATTGTACAGTTTTTTCCATCTCCCGGATGGAATTGGTAATTTTCTTTTCATCCACCGATTCAACCAGGCAGTAGATCGTATTTCGCATCAGAATCGGCGGTTCAGCCGGATTTAAAATAATAATTGCTTTCCCTTTTTTGGCGCCTCCGATCTGTTCAAGGCCGCGGGCTGTGGTTTGTGTAAATTCGTCAATATTGGCCCGTGTTCCCGGACCGGCGCTTACACTGGAAATGGTGGCCACGATTTCCGCATACGTTACCGGGCTTATCCTGTTTACAGCATGCACTATGGGGATGGTTGCCTGTCCTCCGCAGGTAATCAGGTTGATATTGGGGGCATCCAGGTGCTCTTCCATATTCACCGGCGGAACAACCAGATCCCCGATTGCCGCCGGGGTCATGTCAATCACTTTTTTGCCTGCTTCTCTCAAAAGCCTGTCATGGCGAAGATGAGCCCTGGCCGAGGTGGCATCAAAAATGATATCCGCCATTTCCTGGCGTTCCAGAAATCCGTCGATCCCGTTATCTATCGCCTCGTATCCAAGTTCCCTGGCCATCCGCAAACCTTCCGACTCGGGATCAATCCCGATTACGGCGGTTAACTGCAAAGTTTGGGAGCGCCCCAGTTTTATCATCAAATCCGTTCCGATATTTCCTGAACCCAGAATGGCTACTTTCACTCTTGACATCTGAATCCCTTCCTTTAAGACGGTGATTTAAACATGTGCAAATCTGACGCTGACCTCTCCCAAATGGGCGAACCGGGCTGCAAAATGATCCCCCGGTTGAGCATCTGCTGCCGCAGACAGGGCGCCGGAAAGAATAACTTCCCCGGCTTTTAGAGAAATTCCGAATTCATGCAGTTTATTGGCCAGCCAGGCAACGCAGACCGCAGGATTTCCCAGAGCGGCAGCCCCAACGCCGGTGTTGACCACTTCTCCGTTCCTGTAAAGGACCATTCCGGTTTGCACCAAATCAACCACATCAATTTTTACCGGCTTTCCTCCCAGAACATACAGACCGGACGAAGCATTGTCCGCAATTGTATCCGGCAATTTGATCTGCCAGTTTGAGATGCGGCTGTCCACAATTTCGATCGCCGGCAAAATATAGTCTGTTGCCAGCAATACATCCATTGCATTGACACGCGGACCTGCCAGATCCTTTTTGAGCACAAAAGCGATTTCCGCCTCTACTTTGGGCTGAAGGACACGTTTAAAGGAAACCTGTCCTCCGTTTTCCACCGCCATATCATCCAGAAGATGGCCGTAATCAGGCTGGTCAACTCCCAGCATCTGCTGCATGGCCAGTGAGGTAAGGCCAATCTTCTTCCCGGTAATGCGGGCGCCAGACTCCAATTTGCGCCCGATTGTCACAAGTTGCACCTGATAAGCCTGTTCTACGGTCAGTCCCGGTTCCAGATCCGTTAACGGCTGCACACCTTTTCCCGTTTGTCCGGCTTTTGCCAAATGATCGGCCAGCTTTGTTGCCAGAATGGAAGTTGCCGGTTTCAATGTCCTGTCCCCTTTCTTAAAGTTTGATGCAGATATTTTTCAGTTCTGTATAGAATTCAAAACTGTGCATGCCGCCTTCACGCCCGATTCCACTTTGTTTCATTCCTCCAAACGGGGTACGCAGATCCCGCAGGAACCAGGTGTTGATCCAGATAATTCCGGCCTCGATTTGTCCGGCTACACGATGGGCGCGACGCAGATCATTGGTCCAGATCGTGGCACTCAAGCCGTAATGGGTGTCGTTGGCCCGCTCAATCACTTCTTCTTCGCTGTCAAACGGAAGGACCGTTACCACCGGCCCAAATATCTCTTCCTTGACAACCCGGCAAGTCTGATCCAGACCAACAATAATGGTGGGTTCCAGAAAGTAACCTTTCTCCAGGCCTTCGGGTCTCTTGCCGCCGGTCAGAATCTCGCCGCCTTCTTCTCTGGCCAACTGGATGTAGCTGTTTACCCGTTTATAATGTTCTTCCGTAATCAGAGCGCCTACATTGGTTTCCGGGTCAAACGGATCTCCCACTTTCAGTGACCTGGTTTTTTTCACAAATTTTTTCAGAAATTCGGTAAATACAGGCCGCTCGACATAAATGCGGGAACCGGCCAGACATACTTCCCCCTGATTGATAAAGCTGGATTTCAGAGTTGTTTCAATGACTTCGTCCAAATCGGCATCGGCAAAAATAATGTTCGGATTTTTCCCGCCCAATTCATAGGAGAGCTTTTTCAAGGTTTGGGAAGCCGCCCTCATGATTACTTTTCCGGTTGTGGTTTCACCCGTAAATGAAATCGCATCTACGTC
Organism: Thermoactinomyces sp.; assembly: GCA_049587175.1. Classification (GTDB taxonomy): domain Bacteria; phylum Bacillota; class Bacilli; order Thermoactinomycetales; family Thermoactinomycetaceae; genus Thermoactinomyces. The sequence goes on along the minus strand of JBAVDL010000258.1, from coordinate 11,272 downwards.
GGGATGTTCCGACAGGGCCGAACCGGCTGAATCAGGCCCAAATCCGTGAACGATATTGACAACGCCATCGGGAACCCCGGCTTCTTTGCAGATTTCCCCCAGCAGCGTTGCCGTCAGCGGAGTGGCCTCGGCAGGCTTGATCACCGCCGTATTTCCTGCGGCAAGGCAGGGAGCCAGTTTCCAGGTCAGCAGCAGCAAGGGGAGATTCCAGGGGTTAATCAATCCGACGACTCCGACCGGACGGCGAACGGAATAATTGATGGCGACATCATCCATTTCAAAAGCTTCTGTCCCCAGAGAACGGATATAGTCGGCAAAGAAATGGAAATTGTAGGCGGCACGGGGGATATCGGTTGCTTTGGACAACCATAACGGTTTTCCGGTATCAACAGATTCCAGGTATGCCAACTCATTTTTCCTTTCCAGAATGATATCGCCAATGCGGCGGAGCACTGCCGCCCGGTCATGGGCCGTCATTTTTTTCCACGGGCCGTTTAACGCCTTTCTGGCTGCAGCGACCGCCCGATCAATCTCCTCTTTGCTTCCTTCAGCAACCGACCCGATTACTTCTTCGGTAGCCGGATTAATATTTGAAAAGGTTTTTCCGCTTTGTGACGGCAAATACTTACCGTCGATATAATGAAGGCAATCATATGCATTGCCGATATTTTTTTGCCGGACGACATCAAATGTCAATTGCATTCTGATCTCTCCTTTTTTCATCTAAACCGCTGATATCTGGATATACGTCAGATTACAGACTCTGTTTTAAAACATTGAGAGCACTTTCTGCGCAAAGCGTATCCTGTTCGGCAGTCCCGCCGGATACTCCAATACCTCCTGCCAATTGCCCGTCAATGATTATGGGAATTCCACCGCCAAAAATGGTAAGTCTGTTTGTATGGACAATGCCATGGAGCAGTTCCGGTTCATCCTTGATCATCGGGTACCACTCAGAGGTGGAAATACCAAATGCAGCCGCGGTATAAGCCTTGTTCTGGGAAATTTCGATGCTGAGCAGGGGAGCATTGTCCATACGCATGAACCCTTTCAGGTTACCCCCGTCATCCGCAATGGCCACATTGATTCGGATCCCCAATTCTTCTGCCTTCCGGCACGCGGCTTCCATCATTTTTGTAACAATCTTGTCCGATACGGAAACTTTTTTATAAAATGCCTTCATTGCTGTCCCGCCTTTCCTTCCCGAATATCCAGTTCGCCCAAAACAATCAGGGATTGCAGCGCCAGATAAATCTGGTGCATCATGGATGGCTCGTTCAGATCCACTTGCAGAATATCCGTAATGCGATTCAGGCGGTATCTCAAACCGCTGACCGAAAAGTTCATGGCCCGGGCTGTTTTGTGAATATTGGAAGCATTGCTCAAATAATGGTACAGGGTTTTGGTCAATTGCATATTTTTGGGCTTGTCTTCTTTAATCAGGCTGCCCAGCACCTTGTGCGCATAGCGGCGCAGTCCGTCCAGATTCCTCGTCTGGAAAAGGATTCCGACGATCCCGAGTGAGTCAAAAAACACAATATCTTCAGTTTTATCCGCAATTTTCAGACATGCCAATGCTTCCTCATACAGATTGGAAACATCCCTGATCTGGCGGGAACTGGAACTGACTCCCAATTTGAAACGGCACCCTTTATGCTTTTTCGAAAAATAACGGATCAGTGAGCGGCATAATTTCTCTTTTTGAGCCGGACTCTCCAATTCCTTGTTTTCCGCGAGCAAAATGACCACATGGCTCGCCTTTTGACCGATCAAGGCATCCAGGTTCCAGTTCTTGAAAAAGTTCAGCAGATTGATAATAAACCGGTCATTAAATTCCAGTTCCTCTTCAACTGTCCGGTGACTGATAAACTGATTAAAGGCAATCATGAACAGGCCTGTATTTTTCCAATTGAATCCGGCCAACCGTGTTCTTTTTAGTATTTCAGCATCTGTAATCCGTTGATTCAGTATATCTTCCAGCAAACTGCCCCGCATCCGGTTCTCCACCTGAATCCGAGTCCGTTCGTTCAGCATATGCAAGGAACAGGCCAGAGCTGCTTGCTCCAGAATCAACTTGTCCACTTCCTGTGGGTATCCATCCTGATAAAGAAAAGAACAGTACCCGATTACTTTATTGCGCAGATAAATAGGCGTAATCGCCCTGTGGTGATGGTCAGACACGACAAGGAAAGAGGTTTGAGCAAACTTGTCAGGCTTGAATGACTTTTTCAACTGTTTGGAATAATCTTCCGCCTCTTTCATTGATACGCCGCCTGCTGCAAGGGGTTCCAGTTGACTGTCCTCAATCAGTACCTTGATCCCCATGTTTTGATACAAAACATGGGCGATAGAAGACAGATGATTTTGGCGCAGAATTTCTTTCATCAATTTTTGGTGAACCTGATAGGCTTTGCTTAAATTATCACGCTCAAGTTTTAATTTTTTATATGTTTGATCCAACTCATCAATAATATTGTTGGCTTCGTAGTATTTGAGCTCTCTGGCAATTTCTTCTCCCCAGTCATCTACTGTTTTGCAGATCCAATGGCACTTTGGGTCCCCCATCCCCTCACACTTGAGTTCATACGCAATCACTTTCTTTCCCATCACTTCTGACAGATATCCGCTTGCGTACCCGGACAGAAAATGGCATACCGGCTTCCTGCTTTTTCCAAACAATCGGAGTTGTTCCCGGGCCTCATACGAATTCTTCCAGAATCCCTCCATATGGATTTTTCCTTTGCCAATATCCACCTCAATTTTGTCCGGGATCACGTGGACATGCCCATGCAGTGTATGCAAGCGGGGGCCGGCCAGGATCAGTTCCTCATCATTTTTCCAGGTCAATCGTCTGGCTTTTTTTCCGTCGCACATGCCAACATGCCATCCGTAGCGGAGAAGAAAGCCTTTGGCACGTCTGAAGCCAAGCGTTTCAATCAGTTCAAGGCGCAATGTTCCCATGGCCGAAATCGGAATTGTAATAATCCGTTCATAGTTGGCATTCTCATTTTTCCCGGATGGATATAATCTGCTCAGTTCCAGTTCGAAAGATTCCATACCCCCACCACCAATGAAAAATCAATTTCAACCGATGCTGATACGGACTTTGATTTCACTTTTGGGATAAGTTTTGCAAGCCAGTGTATAATTCTGCTTCCTTTCTTTATCCGGCAACGCTTCTTTGGAACTTGGCCCTCTTTCGAACTCGCCTTCTTCTATTTTTACTTTACACATTCCGCATCCTCCGCCCCGGCAGGCAAAAGGAATTCTTACATGGTGCTTTCGCATTGCATCCAACAGGCTTTCATCATCCCGACAAAAAAAAGATTGATGATTATCACCGATCACTTTTATTTTAAACATAATAACCTCTTATTTATCAATATATTTAATAAATTTTTAAAACTCATCATAATGGATATCGGCTCCTTTTACTCCGCCCTGGCTAAGCACATCAATCGTCGTTTCAATCATGACGGGCGGACCGCACAGGAAGGCCTCCATATTCTTCATATCCTTGAGCGTTCGCTTGACTACATCGGCAATATAGCCTCTCTCGCCTTCCCAGGGATCCTCGGGTTGCACATCGGACAGCGCGGGGATAAACCGGAAGTTGGGATACTTTCTCTCCATCTCTCTCCACTCGTCCAGCAAATACAGATCCTTTTCCGTACGGGCTCCGTAAAAGAACCAGGCATTTCCTTCATAGGGAGCGGAAAACAGTTCCTCGATCAGGGATTTGACCGGTGCCATTCCGGAACCGCCAGCGACAAAGATCAGATCTCTGGAGCGATCCCTTAGCCGCATTTTACCGTAAGGACCTGAACCGGTCACCAGGTCACCGGTATTCAGATCACACATATAATTGGAGCCGATTCCACCCTTGATCCGTTTGACATGAAACTCCAGGATGCCATCGTTGGCATACGGTTTGGCCAGCGAGTAGGCTCTGGTCTGATCGGAGCCGGGAATGGCAAATTCACAGAACTGGCCGGCTGCAAAGGGAAACTTCTTTGGCATCTCCAGCTTCAGCGTAATTTTATGGATGTCCGGTGTGCACCTGACATTTTCCACAACCTTTGCCTGAAAATCATATACCGGAAAGAACGGCTCTTCCGACTCTTCTTCTTCAATCTCGATAACCAGATCGCTTTGCGCAATCGTGCTGCACATGAGAATAAATCCTTCTTCCCGTTCGAAACTCATCAGCGAGTACTCCGAAACACGATCCATCAACTCATAATCCCCTTCCAGGACCTGTGCCTTGCAGGCGGAACAGTTTCCATGCCGGCAACCGTAGGGGATCTGGATGCCATTCCGGATGGCTGCATCAAGCAATGTCTGCCCTTCCTTGACATACATGGTTTTTCCGCTGGGTTCCAATGTAACCTCATACGTCTCCAGGCCTGTTTCAATCGTGCTCATGAATTACAGCTCCCTTCCGGTCATATTTGAATCTTCTACCCTCTTCAAGAGCGAACTGCCCTTAAAGAGGGGTATCACTTGCTAACAGGAAATGATCTCCAGAGGATCGCCATTTCGGATGCCAATATCCCTGATGACCACATCAGGCGGGATATCCACCTGCTGGTCCGGCCGGATCAAACGAAGCCGGTATTCCTTGTCTTTGTTCAATTGCCAGGCATCGACGCACGCCTTGAGCAATTCTTTTCCGGTCATGTCATACCGGGCCCTGACACCGATGTTGCAAATGAACAGATCGTTTTCGGTCACTTCCTTGAATACAGGCCATACCAACAAATGGTTGGGATCCTTCAGATAATTGGCCATTCTTTTCACCACCTTCCGGATTATCTTCCTATAACAATCGGGTCCAGTCCCAAATGTTTGCGGTATTCAAGCCAGCGCCGGTAATCTCTCGATGAGTAATATTCATTTGCCTCTTCCGGAGCAAACCCAAAATATTTGTACAAGTCTTCAATGTTTTCTCCGAATTCACCACTGGTATAAGCTTCGGCGGGCCACCAGATCTGTGAATACTTGTGCGGTTCCTGCTCAAAAATGTGCTTGCATCCCGGAGAACAGGTCATATAGGTTTTGTTGTTGTATTCACTGTACTGCGTCCAGAATCTGGTCGGGTTATCCGGATCCGGGAACTCCAGCGGAATCTGGCATACCGTACAGATGGCGGGGAAGCCTGGTGTGGCCACTGCCATGACATGATCATCCATTCTTCTGAAAAACGGTGCATAGTAGCGTTCAAACGTATCCGGATATTCCCTGGACAGCCATTCATAATCATCCGGCTGCAACCGGAAGCCCCTGAAGGCATTGGCATGTTTGGCATGGTTCAGAATACGCATGACGGCATGGGAATAATGTTCTTTTTCCTTGATGCTGTCTTCGGCATGAAGCGGCATACGGATGCCATATTTTCTGAAATCCTTGAACAGCCCTTCAAATACCTGATCTTCCACATAAATTTTAAATGCTTTTTTCCAGGAAATGGGGCGGATTCGAGGATAATAATCGATCAGAGTGGCAACCACGGAAAAGATGCGATACGCTCTCCAATACCATTTATCCAGCCATTTCTGAACAATCGGAATATTGCGATCATCCTCTTCCAGCAGCATTTTCAGGGCTGACATGCCAAGAGCCATATGACGGGATTCATCCGACTGCACACTTTTTCCCACAGCCACAAAGTTATCATCTCCCACCGCTGCCGCCGATGTGGCAAAAGGCAGGAACAGGATATTGGTAAACACATACTCAAATGAGAAAGCAATCGCCACCAGCGCTTCAAAGGGGCCTGCCGACAAGGCATCTTCAAAGAAGGATTTGGTCACCGTGTTAAACCACAGGTTTTCATTGGTTTGGGCATAAGCATGCAAACCGTCAATCTTCTTGCTCATATGGGCATAGTGCTTTATTTCAATTTGCGCGTGGCGCAGTTCGTCCAGGCATTGGTTGATGGTGGCAAACCGGATCGCTTCAATTGGAATATTGCGTCCGATGTAAGCCATCAGACGGTGAGCCTGGTATTCTGCCGGCTGCACCGCAATGGCAAAAGCCTTTACTCCTTCATACCAACGTGCATCGACAACTTTGGCATGCCCTTCATTTGCTTCAAAGGCATTTCGCACGGCGTGATACAAAAGATCCTTTTCCGACTGCACCTTTACATACTGGTTGTAAGCCATCCGAAACGGATCTTCCCACCGGCTGGGATCCTTCAGAATGATCCCTTCTTTTTCAACTAACGGATAGACACGGTTTATGTCAAATTCCTTGGGATCCCACATCAGATCCCTGGTCATGGCATGATATCTCTGCTTTAACCCCATCTTGGCCGCCATTTATCCTGCCTCCTTTTGCTTACTCATTTTCCCAGTGGATAATCATTTGCTCTTCATCCCAATTCCGGATAAATCCAAAATAAGACGACATGAAGAGCTGGAGCGAATCCATTTCCCACTCCCTGCCAAGACATTCCTCTACCGTCTCGCGACGGAGCAAAAGTTTTCCGGGAGCTTTTACCTTTTTAAAAACGGTAAAATCCTCAACAACAACACCTTCATTATCTTTTTTGACTGCCTCAATGATCGCTTCCACCACATCGCCGCCGCTTGTGTCCAGATCCATCCCCACATAAGCCGCTTTGGTTTTCATATCTCTCGACTCCTTCCCGGTTAGCCGTTTATGGGTGTAAATGGCAAACCATATTTTTTATATGTTCCGGAAATCTCGTGTTCAATTTTTTTCAGAGTCGCTTCCAGATCAATGGCCAGGTTATGCTTTTCAAACAGGGGCGACAAGGAAAACACCGCCTGGTATGCCTTGGGATACCATTTGTTCACCCATTCCTCAATAATTTCCACATTGGACAGTTTTTCTTCCGGTGTTTCACGCGGATCGCTCATAATAAGCCCCCAGCGATAATCTCCCTGCCATTCGTCATATCCCAACGATTTCAAATAATCCCACCGGCTTTTGGCCTGATCTTTGGCCAGATAGCTGAATAAAGCAAAGGCCCAGTCGCGATGCCATTCCATCTGCTTGTTGATAATCAGATTTAAAATGGACAGATGGGTATCTCCGACGCGGATTGCTTCCTCGTTTAATTCCTTGTACATCAGGTTGCCCAGCAAGAGATCCAGGGTCAGATTTTCGGCCAGAACCACTTCGGCCCAGTCATCCGTAACCAGTATCTCTTCCACATATTTTCTCAACGGCTGAAAGGCCGGTTCATTTATTAGCACCTGTTTTCCGTGCTTCAGGAAATCCCCGTGGTGCTCTTCCATATTCATTGCCCAGAGCGAAATCCACTGGGCCCGACCCGTTTTGTCAAAAGCCTGGAATGTGGCACACTGTTCGATGGGAGTTCCCAGAGCAAAACGAACCACATGCTGCATTTGCAGATTCTCTCCATATTCCAGATGACGCAAAGGTGTATACAAGTCCCTTAATGCATTTACCCAGTTTTCGGGAAGGTTTTGAACCACACCCAGTTGCGCAGCATAAGAGAATCCGTTTTCAACTTCCTCCGCCATTTTTCTCCGGTTGCTGACATACGTGGTATACCAGAACCGTTTCGGATCCCGGAAGCCTTCCCAGTTGGAACTTTTCAAACGCGTATAACGCGGGTCATAAAGCTCATAATCCCGGTTATCATATTTGCTTCTGTAATGAAAATGGAGATAGGTTTGCTGTCTGAGGGTCACTTCTTCATATTCATTTTTGGTTTTCCAGTCAAATGGCTGTTTCCGAATTGTTTTTTGGAAAGCAGATCCTGCTGTCATAACCATCCTCCTTTCTCTCAGGAACCTCTTCTTTTTCTGACAGATTGCCCCGCAATGCCCCAATGCTCCCAAGGCATTTCATGAATCAACACCCTTACGTTTTCAATCGGGGAATCCAGAACTTCCGCAGCCAGATTTGTCATTTTTTCAATCAGTTCTTCCTTTTGTTCAGCCGTACGCCCTTCAAGAATATGCACCTCTATGAATGGCAACCGTGTTTCCCCCTTTTTGGAGATCAAGTCAATGCTTTTCCAAAAGAATCTACCAATTGCCTGGTGTGATAGAAGATACCTTGTGCGACTCTGTCCTCTGTCCATGTGATTGTCGGTTGGTCATAGTAGGCCGTATAACCGCCTGTATAGGTTTCATTGCGATTTCCGGACGGATCGAAGAAATATATCGTTTGGCCTCTGGTCACACCGTGGCGGGTTGGAGAAATTTCAAGCGGTACATTATACCGGCCAAGAAGATCAGCAGCCCGCAGTACTTCATGCCAGTTGCTGACATAAAAACCGGCATGATGAAGTTTTTTATCGGGACCCTTGATAAATGCGATATCATGAGGCTTCCCGTTACGTGCATGCAACCAGCTCGCGATCATTTCCTTGCCGTTGCTGGAGACGATTTTTTCACTCATATGAAGATCCAGCACATCTGTAAAGAAACGTGTAACGGTTTCTACATCTTCGCCGGACAGCAGACAGTGGTCAAAACAGTGCGGTGCAATTCCTTTTGTATCTTCCGGCCAGGGATGGGGATTCAGGGTGCCCACTTTTGTGCCTACCTGCTCAATCTCATGGTAAAGTTCTGCAATATGTCCAGTCGGAATTTCAAAACGCAGCGTTTCTCCTTCCCCCATCCGGTTTCCTTTTGAAACCCTGGTAACAGAACAACCGAACTGTTCGATTTTCTTTTCAAATTGCTCCATGTCATCGGCCGTTTCCACCTTGAATGCAACATGGCCAACACCTGCCGAATCCGCTTCCTGGAGAATTACACTGTGGTGATCCCATTCATCCCAGGCTTTCAGATAAACCCGGTTTCCTTCCCGGCCGACTTCATCCAGGCCGATCAGGTTGGTATAGTAGTCAACGGACTTTTCCAGATCCAAAACCTTCAGCTCAATTCGGCCGATCCTCAAGATCCCCATTTCATCACTCCCTTGCCATTGTTTATTTTCCGTGAATGTAATCATATTTTAACTTGCAATTAATTTGCAATATACAAATTAATGTGTTAATTTTATTGGTTTTTTAGTACTTTTTATTCTAAATAAACAATCAATACTTAATTATCACAATTTATAAATATTCTGTTAATTACTTGAAAATCAAGGGTTTTGCCACGATACCAAAAAAGCCAGTCTATCAGAAGACTGGCTTACATTATCAACTCTATGAACTTATCCTGGCTGCTTCCTGTTTGGCCGGGACAGCATGAAGCCGTGGAAACCGGAACAAAATGGACAATACAGCACAGATCGCAATCAAAATCGGATAATAGGAATAGCTTAAAATACTGACCGGAGATATGGATGCTATGCTGGCTGCCAACAGAAGTTGCGGTCCATATGGAATCAGTCCTTGCACACTGCAGGAAAAGATATCCAGCAGGCTGGCTGTTTTCCGGCTGTCAATCCCGAACCGGGTGGAAATCTCTTTGGCCAAAGGTCCGGTCATAATAATAGATATAGTATTGTTGGCAACACACAAGTTGGTTACACTGATTAACCCGGCAATACTGAATTGTGCCCCTTTCCCGGTGTGCGTCCGGCGCGTAAGGAAGTCGAGCAGGAACTGGATGCCTCCATTAGAACGGATCAGTTCCACCATTCCGCCAATCAGCAGAACCAGGATGGACAGGGACTGCATTCCGGTTATTCCTTCTTCAGCTTTTTGCACCAGTTGAAACCAGGTATAGCTTCCTTCCCACAGTCCGATCGATCCGGCAAAAACAATTCCCAAAACCAGGACAGCAAATACATTGATGCCTATCAGGGCTGTAATTAAAACCGCAATATACGGCAAGGTCTGAATCCAGGAAATTTCACGGGCAGCCATATTCACCTGGTCTCCGCCGGTGACAAAGAACAGAATGACTGCCGTCAGGAGAGCCGCTGGCAGAACGATCAGAAAATTGGTTTTAAACTTGTCCTTCATCTTGATATTCTGTGTACTTACAGCAGCGATGGTTGTATCGGAAATAAACGACAGATTATCTCCAAACATCGCGCCTCCAACAACAACTGCCATGGACAAGGCAAGAGAAATATCAGTCTGCTGGCTGATACCGACACCAATCGGTGCAAGGGCCACAATCGTTCCCATCGATGTTCCCATTGACAGGGAAACAAAACAGGCTATCACAAACAGTCCAACCATCACCAAATTGGGGGGCAGGACAGATAGCGCAAGATTTACCGTTGATTCGACTGCACCCATTCCTTCGGCTATGGCAGAAAAAGCACCGGATAACAGGAAGATCAGCACCATCATGATAATGTTCGGATGCCCCGCACCACGATAGTACAATTTCATTTTATCTGACAGGGATGTTTGCCGGTTCATCAGGAGCGCCAGCGCCGAAGCAATCAAAACTGCGATAATGGCCGGCATTTTAGTAAAATCACCAGTATAAACGCCTACCCCGATAAACAGGGTCAAAAATATGACAAAAGGGAATAAAGCCCATGGATTTCCTTTGCTTTTCAATTTCTTCACTCCTTTTTTAAACAGAAGAAGACCTCTTCCACTCCAGCGAAGAGGTCTTCAAATTATATACGTGAATACCTCTTCTCATCTTCCAAGCCAAACGCTTGCTGGAATTGGCACAGTACTCAAAATGAGCCCGTTGCCGAGGATTCATAGGGCCAGTCCCTCCACCTCTCTGGATAAGAAGATCGGTTCGTTCTTATTCGTTTTTTGTAAATATCTTATGCTATAATAATATGAACTTATTTCTTTGTCAATAAAATTAATGCCATCAAATTTTGGGAATCCCCATAGAAAATAGCCAGCTTGAGGAGCTGGCTATTTTCACATTCGTCTATTATTCAATTAAGCCCCAAGTGTGACTTCAATTCACTTTGCTGCTTCTTTAATTGTTTCCATTCTTCATAAAGGTCATATTGTGCCAAAAATTCATGTCGTTCCTTAGCCAATAAATATTCTTGCTGTACGGAATAGAGACGCTCTTCCAGTGCTTTTAACTGTTCAATCATACGAAGCACCTCAATTCTTTTCATTTGGAATTCAAGTATTAGAAGTTATCAACTTTTAATTACCCATAGCTTTAAAAAAATAAACCAAAAAATTTGTCTGAACCCGTAAAGAGTTTGTCTGATTCTCCGAAAAACAGAGAAGTAGTTTACAAGAGATGACAAAAACTGAAGGATACAGCTAAAAACCGGCATTGACCCTCGTCGAATTTTTGATAAAATGATAATCTGACCAGTCACTAATCATTTGAAAGGAGTATTCGGTGATGTCCATCAATCCCCAATATAT
>JBAVDL010000257.1:0-53218 GCA_049587175.1 Thermoactinomyces sp. | reverse complement strand
CGATAACGGTTCCAATTACAATCGACAACGCCGTAAAAAATCCAATGTCTCGTTTTAACTGACTATTCGCTTGGCTCAAAGCCACCCCTCCTAAAAAAAGTTTTTACAGGCAAATTATACATTAATTAGATCAAATTTATACCTATATTTATTTAAAAATTTTATTTAGAATAAACAGATTTGTAAAAAATAACATAATAAAAACCGCCTTGACAAGGCGGTTTCAAGATTTCAATCAATTTATAGTAATATTTGGCAGGAAAGTAAAAATAATATTCTATATCTATTTTTCACCTTGCGAAACTCCGAACCGATTTCGAAAAAATTGCATCTCGATTTGATTTTTTTATAATTCAAACTTTTAGTAATCAATCTTTCTCCAGCAATTGCCGTTCCAGCTCTTGCCTGATACGCGGTTGCGGATCTCTCCAATGTGGCGGTTTTATCACCTTTCCATCTGAGTCCCGGACATGAACCTTGCCATCTGCCCACAACTTGCTCATATTTGCTTCGTGGACAATCTGAAACAGACGTTCAGGCTTTACCCCCATCTCTACCAATGTTCCCAAAGCCAGATAGATCAGATCAATCATCGCATCCGTCTGATCTTCCACAGAGTCAGCCGATGCAAACTCATCCAGTTCTTCTTTCATCCAGGCAAATCGTTTTGTGACCCGATCAGCCGGCAGCCTGGCAGGTTTGTCTCCGGCAGGAACTGAAAAAGCCTGATGAAATTCCTTAACTTTTAGCCATTCCCTGTTCATGCTTCTCTCCTTTCCGGCTTTACAGATCGCCAAAATTCAGGCTGCTTGCCTTAACATAATTGGTAACCTTTTGTTCAAAAAAGTCTGTCTTGGTATTATTCAGATTGGAAAAACTCTCCACCCATTTCATGGGATGAGAGGATATCTCCGGATACAGGATCTCCAGTCCCAGGCGGCCAAGTCGTTCATTGGCCAAGTATTTTATGTATTTTTCAATAAGTTCATCGGTTAAACCCTGAATCTGATTATTGGTGATATATTGCCCCCAACGAATTTCATGCTCAACCGCAATACGCGTCATTTCCCGCAACTCATCCAGCAATTCCGGCGAAAACAGTTCCGGGTTCTCTCTGCGCAGTTCTCTGAATATATTTTGAAACAAGACCACATGGGTCAGTTCATCCCGTTGAATATACTTGATAATGGTAGCGGTAGAAGTCATTTTTCCGTTCCTTGCCAATGCATAGAAAAAAGAGAATCCACTGTAAAAGTAGAGTGATTCCAGTAAAAAATTGGCCATGCATGAACGGACAAAATTTTTATCATCCTGATGATCGACAAATTGCTGGTACCAGTCTGCAATAAACCGGTTCCGCCGGTACATGTGTTCATCGTTGCGCCACTCATCATAAATATTCTCCCTTGTTTCGGGCGAACACACGCTATCCAGAATGTAACTGTAGGATTGGGCATGAATTTCCTCCTGAAATGCCTGGATATTTAACAATGAACAGACTTCCGGCGCTGTAACATATTCGTTGAGATTGGGCAGATTTTCTCCCTGAATCGAGTCCAGGAAGTTGAGAAAAGAAATGGTTTTGTCAAATCCGCGTCTCTCGGCCTCACTTAACTCCTGAAATTGCCTGGCGTCACCGGCAAGGGGAATTTCTTCCGGAATCCAGAAATTGTTCAGCATGGTTCGGTACAATTTATGGGCCCAATCATATTTAATCCGGTTCCATTCCCTCAGGTTGGTGGTGTTCCCGTTAATCATGCGCTCGGTTCCCCTTTTTCCGTCCTGATTGAATATCTTTTTCCGTGCAAGTGCAGACATGACTGATCTCCTCTCTCTTTTTCTACGAAGAACAACTGACACATTCTTCTACTTCAATTGATTGGTTTCGTACATAGTAAACAGTTTTCAAGCCTTTTTTCCAGGTCTCCAGATAGAAATCAAGGAACTCACGTGCTGTCGTGCGGGGTGTAATGTAAAGATTGAATGATTGTGACTGATCGATGTGACGCTGCCGCCTGCTTGCGGCTTCGATGCTCCAGTGCTGATCAATATGATGAGCCTCCTTGTAGTACCAGGCTGTTTCTGCAGACAGATTGGGCGCCGTTTGCGGAATAATCGCTCCCCGCTTTTCTTCCACAAAATATTTGGCATAAATCGGATCAATTCCGGCGGTAGTTCCGGCAATCAACGAAGTCGACCCGGTAGGAGCAACCGCAAACAGCCAGGCATTTCTTATCCCGTATTTCCGCACTTCAGCACGCAATTCTTGCCAACGCGCACTGGTATACCCGCGCCGGTCAAAATAGACACCTGTTTGCCATTCGCTCCCTTCAAAGCAGGCATAAGCACCTTTTTCCCTGGCAATCTCCATGGATGCCCTGATCGCATGATAAGCCAATTCCTCAAACAGCCTGTCCGCTTCTTGCAAATGCTCTTCCGACTCCCACACGATTTTTCGCTCTGCCAGATACTGATGGTATCCGCTTGTCCCCAGACCGACAGCCCGATACTTTTTGTTTGTAAACTCTGCTTGTTTGACAGGATACATATTCAAATCAATCACATTATCCAGCATGCGCATTTGGACAGATACAATCCTTTGGAGGTCATCATCCGATTTGACCGCGCCAAGATTAATGGAGGACAGATTGCAGACAACAAATTCTCCCGGTTTCTGCCTGATAATAATGGCACCATCATCCAGTTCTTCACTGATGAGTTCGGTTGCAGACATATTCTGGCAAATTTCAGTGCACAGATTGGAAGAGTAAATAACACCTGTATGTTTGTTGGGATTTGCTTTATTGACCGTATCCCGGTAAAAGATAAAAGGCGTCCCCGTTTCAAAAGCACTTACCATCACCCGTTTCATGATTTCAATCGCAGGAATTTCAGTTTTATGAAGCTCCGGATTTGCTTCGCATTCCAGATAACGCCGCTCAAACTCCTCTCCCCAGTAATCTTCAATGGAATAACCCATCACTTCCCTGATTTCATGAGGATCAAACAAATGCCAGATACCGCGTTCCTCCACCCTTTTCATAAACAGATCCGGGATGCAGACACCGGTAAAAATATCATGTGCCTTTAACCGATCATCTCCGTTATTTGTTTTCAGGTTAAGAAAATCAAGAATATCTGCGTGCCAAACATCCAGGTAAACTGCAAATGCTCCACGGCGTACCCCCAACTGGTCAACCGCCACGGCCGTATTGTTGTAATTGCGGATCCAGGGAATTACGCCGCCTGATGCTCCTTTATGTCCCCGGATTTTCGATCCTTTTGAACGGACTTTCCCCAGATAGATTCCCACTCCGCCACCATACTTGGAAACCTGCGCACAGGCAGCATTTGTGTTGTAAATGGACCACAAGGAATCATCAACCGTATCGATAAAACAAGACGACAATTGGTGAAGCGGCTTTCCTGCATTGCTTAATGTAGGTGTTGCTACCGTCATTTCCAGCTTTGACAAAACATCATAAAATTTCTTCGCCCATCCTGTCCGGTCTTTTTCTTTCATTGCCAGATGCATGGCCACAATCATAAAACGCTCCTGCGGCAATTCCATGACACTTCCGTCATAATCTCTCACCAGATAGCGATCTGCCAGTATTTTCAAGCCAATATAATTAAAGAGGGTGTCCCGTTCAGGATCTATATAATCCTGCAAGCAATCGATTTCCTCTTTTTCGTAATATTCAAGCAAATATTTTCCGTAAAGTCCTTTCCCTGTCAACGTACGGATCAGTGAATAAAAATCTCCATATTTTTGTGCATGATCATAGCCGCGCTGTCTGGCGGCCTCCAGATACAATCCATGCGCCAGGAGTTTCGCTGCCACAAACTGCCAGTCCGGCTCTTCAGCACTTGTTTTTTCAACAGCGGTTTGGATAAACGTTTGCAATACCTCCTGCTCTGACATGTTTTCATGCAACTGGGTTCTGGCTTCAATAAACAGCTGTTCCCTGTCCAAATTCGGGTACCTCCTGCATGCATCATCAATGATTGATTGGAATGGTTTTAATTGATCAAGCTGTGTTACCGACATTTTCTTACCCCGCCTATCCATACTATATATAGTTGCTTTTGTAGTATAGTCAATACAATATATTGTGCCAAATGCCAAAATCAGAGGTAAGTTATCTTCAGCTGATTCAAGAATAAAAAAGCGACTCAATATGTTTGGTTTTCTCTTGCTATCTTTGCCCTCTATGAGTTGACGACCGGAAAGAATCGTTTATCAATTTGCTTGGACATGGATTTTTTAATTTAAAATCTCCTTTCCTTCAAAATACGTATATTTGTTGGCATTTTATGAATCGAGATTGAAAGAAAAGTTATGGGTAAAAATTTTGTTTGTGATACAAACTTGTTTATTAATAATACACACTTTACAGCTACAGCCATCTGCACCAGTCAATTCTTGTTGCATGAAATCTTGTAGAATTCACATTTAAGGCATTTTGGAACATAAACATTTGCTTTCGTTTCCTGCATCTCCTCAACCAGTCGCATTTGTCGAATAACCTGGGTCAACTGTTTTTTCAGAACAGGGTTCCATTCCAGTTTAACCGTCCGGTTGCGATAACGGATTTCCCCCGTAATATGTCTGGCCTGAAAAATTTTTTCCGTCAGCAACAGATAGGCTGCCAGTTGCAAACGATCTCCCAAATAGGGATCCCTGGTTTTTAAAACCGATGATTTGTGTTCAACCACCAGATAGGTCCCATCCGTTAACCTCCATATTTCATCCGGTTTCCCCCGAATTTTGAACTCTTCATCCTCCAGGATCATCCCGTTTCCGCCTGTGTCGGCATAAACCAGTTGAGCCCGTTTTTCCCGGAACCTGAACCATAGCCATCCCCATAGCAGAATGGTTGACAGTACAAGAAGCTCAATTATTTTCATCTATTTCTTCACCAGCCATAAAAGAAGAAATAAAACAGCCCCTGTTCCGATCATCCCCCAGGTATATCCTTTCGTTTTCATCCACAGGAAAAACGCCTTTTTCCGATGATAAAGAATGCCCCTTTGAAAATGCTTCTCTTTTATCCGGACTTTTCGCCTGTCCGCCTGAACCAGGCCCTGCCGGTATAACTTGCCCAGTCGCCATTGTTCAGGACAATAACAAAACTGACTGATTTCCCTGGCCGTAATCCATGTTTTTTTCATCAGGCAACTCTCCTTTATAAAAAAACGATTTTTAATAATATTCTGTATATAATACCTAAAATTTCGGCTCTCCCCCGAAAGTCGGAAAAGAGCCTTTTTCTCCCTGATCGATTAGAGCGATTTGCTCCAATCGCCTGTTGCATTTCCTTCCAAAAATTGTTCGCAATCAAGTGCAGCCTTGCAACCAGATCCGGCTGCTGTAATTGCCTGACGGTAAACAGGATCCTGAACATCGCCGCAGGCAAAGACACCGGGAATACTGGTTTTTGTTGTACCAGGTTCAACTTTGATATAACCCTGATCATCCAGTTCCAGCTGCCCATCCAAAAAATCGGTATTGGGCTTGTGCCCAATGGCAATGAAAATTCCATCTGCTTCAAGAATTTCTTCTTGACCTGTTGCATTGTTTTTTACTTTTAATCCTTTCACTCCCATTTCACTCCGAACCACTTCCACAGGAGTGCGATTCAAGGCCCATTTAATCTTTTCATTTTGGCGGGCGCGTTCCTGCATGATTTTTGATGCCCGCAATTCATCACGGCGATGAACGACCGTTACTTCAGAAGCAAAGCGCGTCAAGTAGTTTGCCTCTTCCATCGCTGAATCCCCACCGCCGACAATTAACAGCTTTTTATCACGGAAAAAGAAGCCGTCACAGGTGGCACAGGCACTTACTCCCATTCCCATGCTCTCTTTTTCGCCCGGAATTCCGAGCAATTTGGCTTTGGCGCCTGTAGAAATAACCACTGTTTCTGTTTCGATTTCTTCATCCCCGACAAATACTTTGAAAGGCCGCCGGGACAAATCAACTTTACTTACCCATCCGGCTTTGAATACAGCACCAAAACGTTCTGCCTGCTTGCGCATATTATTCATTAAATCAGGGCCCATAATCCCCTCCGGAAAACCCGGGAAATTTTCAACATCCGTCGTGGTTGTTAATTGCCCTCCCGGCTCCAATCCTTCAATAACCAATGGCTTCATATCGGCACGGGCCAGATAGATCGCAGCCGTCAAGCCTGCGGGACCGGTTCCGATAACAATTACTTTTTCCATGATATAAAACCTCCTGTCCAAGAACATCTTTATTGCCAAATTGACATATTCAAATTACAACTTATTTTTCATTATAGCTTAATCATGGATCCAAAAATCAATGGTACAGGGATGCATAATTATCATTCCTGTTTGTTCAACTGTTAAAACATTTTACATAGATGGGACAATCCACTTTTTGTTCACTCACTTTCCCTTCTTCATAAAACACATTATACTATAAACGCTTACTTTTGAATAGTATCTAATGATAAATTTGTGTTATACTGTTTTATGAAATATTGATTTTGCCAGGTACATTAAAGGAGAGACAAAATGAAGATTGAGATTTATCATGATCTGGTATGTCCCTGGTGCCGCATCGGAGAGAAAAATCTTAAAGATGCCATATCTGAATGGACAATGAATTCCGGGGAACTTATAGAAATAAATTACCGCTCGTATATGTTATATCCTGAAATTTCACGTGAAGGTGTTTCTTTTATGGAAATGATGGTTCGGAAAATGGGAAACTTGTCAAGGGCATACCAGTCACTTGAACAGATTTCTCAGGCAGGAGCACCTTCTGGAGTAAACTTTTTTTTTCAGGGGATTCAATCGTTGCCCCATACCCTGCCTGCACACATGCTGGTTAAGTGGGCAAAACAGGGACAAAAAACAAACCTGGTTGAAGCTTTGTTCCAATCTTACTTTGAAAAGGGCTTAAATATTGGAAATATCGATATTTTATCAAATATCGCTGCATCAATTGGTCTGGATCAGACAGCGGCAAAACAGATTCTTGAACAGAAAGCACTGAAGTCAAAAGTTGAAGAGGATCTGGAAGAAGCAAAGAAAATCGGCATCCAGAGCATTCCTTTCTTTATTATTAATGACAAATTGGCATTAACTGGTGCTCATCCCAAAGAAAATTTTTTGCATGCTTTTCGGGAAGTAAGAGCATCCTAAACAGAGAACCAAATAATGATATGTTAATAGATTATTATTTTATTTGTTATAAAAATCCTTTTTTGTTAAATATATTTGACAATATATTAGTTGAAAACGTTAACAATTTCATTTAAAATAATATTAAGTTAACACATTTCTGTAATAATTCTTTAAATCACTGAACCGAGGAGGAAACTGATGAATCAAGAAAATAAGTCCAAAGACACACTAGTCAGGGGCCTGAGTGATCGACATATTCAATTGATAGCAATTGGCGGCGCGATTGGCGTAGGGCTGTTTCTTGGTTCAGCGCAGGCAATTCAGACGGCCGGCCCCGCTCTGATTCTTGCTTATGCAATTGGCGGCCTGATGATATTTTTCATCATGCGTGCTTTGGGGGAGCTGGCGCTTTACAAGCCTGTCGCTGGATCATTCAGCACATATGCAACCGAGTTTGTTGCTCCATGGGCCGGATATGTAACAGGCTGGAATTACTGGTTCATGTGGGTCGTGACAGGGATGGCAGAAATTACCGCGGTAGGAGTTTACACGCGTTACTGGTTTCCGGATATCCCTCAATGGCTTCCTGCTTTGGGAGCACTTCTATTTGTCTACTTTATTAACCTGATTGCTGTAAAACTGTTTGGTGAAGTGGAGTTCTGGTTTGCCTTGATCAAGGTGGTAACCATCCTTGTACTGATTTCTGTCGGATTGGTCATCATCTTTACGGGCTGGGGAAACGGAGGACAGATTGTCGGTTTTTCCAATCTTTGGACTAACGATGGATTCATGCCATTTGGAACTTTGGGAATTTTGCTTTCATTGCAAATGGTAATGTTTGCCTTCCTGGGAGTTGAATTGATTGGCGTTACCGCCGGTGAGGCAAAAGATCCTGAGAAAACCCTGCCAAAAGCAATTAATAATACCATTTGGCGGATTTTGATTTTCTACATTGGTGCACTGGCTGTCATCATGTCCATGTATCCCTGGAATCAAATGGACGAAACGACAAGTCCCTTTGTGCTGATTTTCGCAAAAGTCGGAATACCTGCCGCCGCCGGGATTATCAATTTTGTTGTTATGACCGCGGCCTTGTCCTCATGTAACAGCGGAGTTTTCAGCACTGGCCGCATGCTTTACACACTGGCACACCAACGTCAGGCTCCGCAATCATTGGGAAAATTGAATACCCGGCAGGTACCTGCCCGTGGCATTACAGTATCTGCACTGATTATGCTGATTGGTGTTTTGCTCAACTATGTGATCCCTGAAAAAGCATTTGTTTATATCACAAGCATTGCCACTTTCGGGGCGTTGTGGACATGGGGAATTATCGTTTATGCGCATTTGCAATTCCGGAAAAAGCTTGGCAAACAGGTAAAATTCAGAATGCCCGGATATCCGTATACGAACTGGATTACTCTCTTGTTCCTGGGGCTTGTTGCCGTCTTGCTGGCATTTAATGATCAAACAAGAGTTGCCTTGATTGTGGGTCCGATCTGGCTGATTATCCTGATGATCAGCTATCAGTTTGTCAAAAAATTCCAGAAACCAAATACTTTGGATTAATTAATTATAAATAGCTGCCACCGTGGGCAGCTGCCTTTCCGAAAACAAATCACAAACTATTTATAATATAAACTGTTTTTAGTATAAAGAGCTGTATCCCTCTATATTCTGCTGGAACCACCAGACTTCTCCTTTTTTCTCCTCTGACTCTGTTCAATCAGCTCCGTCGTGCAAAAAATTTTTCTGCACATCTCCCTATCCTTGAAATTTTCATTCTTCCGGGTCTTACCCAAAAAATCTGTCATGACGCACATCTGTCCTGACAAAATTGCAGCTACTATTGATATTAATGCTGTTGCTGATTTTCGGCATAATGGTCATATTTTGTCAATCCCATCATCCGAATCTGTTTTTGAATAATCTCATCGCTATAGCCTTTTTCGCGCAATTCCCTGATTTTATTTTCCTTGCGTCTTAAAATATCTTCCTTATCTTTTATGTCGAAATCTTTAATAATTTCCAATTGCTCTTTTTCGGTAGGAGGAAAATATTCATACAGTTCATCCGGGCGAACCCCCAACAAATGGGCCATATGAAAAATGGTTTCCGCCCTTGGAACTGCTCCCCCGCGTGCCCACAAAGAGACTTGTTGTTTTCGAACTCCCAATGCCCGGGCCAATGAAGTCTGGCTCGGTTTTTTTCCAAATATCTTCCACCCTTCTTCTCTTCTTCTCATCAATATACTATCTATACGAGGAATCAATTTCATAAAATCGCCCTCCCCAAAATCCATAAAAATTGGCCACTGTCACAACACCATTACAAACCAAAATGTTCTGTATGCTACACCGAATATTCAAAAATATTTGTATTATATTGATTTAGTCTTATTTATCATAATTATACAATTATAATCTAAAGTATAAACCCTTTTTAAAAATAATCAAAGTAGATGCTTTAGAATTAATATAAAAATTATTTGTAAAACTGGTTAAATATTAATGAAATGTAACCGTTCAAGGTTTGCCAGTATTCCCCATCCCCGCATGCCCCGGTCGCAGAGCTGCAAATATAAGCCCGCATCGATCCTGCCTTGCGGGCTTATACAAGTTTTGCAAACCTTTTCTGTCTGTATCACCGGCCGGGGTCCGGGTTAATTTCGCCTGTTCTTACGCATGGCTTCAGGAACATACACACAGAAGGGTTCACTCTCCAAATAATCCCCCGTTACGGCATATGCCCTTGAACGGGATCCGCCGCATACATAGCGGAATTCACAAACACCGCATTTCCCCTTATAATTATCCGGATTGCGCAGTTCCTTCAGAACCGGTGATTCCCGGTATATTTCCGCCAAAGGTTTCTCCCGCACATTCCCGACAACAATCGGAAGAAGTCCGCTTGGCAATACATCCCCAATATGGGACACAAAGATAAAGCCAACCCCGTCATTCACTCCTTTTGGCGCCCGTTTCAAGCCATCTATGCGAGAAGCCATGTCTTTCGTCAACGTATCCTGATAACGAATTTGATCCGCGTTGACGATATGCTCCTTTGCTTTTTGCTGGAACACCACACGACGGTAGTGCTGTGCCGCAGTTGTCTTAATATCAAAAGGAGCCGTTTTGCTTAACCCGTACAACCAACGGAACACTTTTTCATGTTCTGCCGGAGAAATACAGGCATCAAGCTGACCGCGTCCGGTTGGCACCAGAAGGAATATATACCACATAATTGCTTTCAGTTCACTGACAAGCCGGGCCATCTCTTCAAGTTTGTCATAATTGTAACGGGAAATAACGGTATTAATCTGCAATGGCATATCCAGTTCGTTCAATTGCCGAATCTTCCTGATCGTCAAATCAAAAGAACCGGGTGTACCGCGAAAAGCATCATGAATTTCCGGTGTCGGTCCATCCAGGCTGAGGCCCCAGCGGGACAAGCCAACTTCTTTGGCCCGTTCCATTTTTTCCCTCGTCACATTTTCTGTAGCGCTCGGTACCATGGATACCCGCATTCCCTTTTTAACAGCATAATCGGCCAATTCGAACAAATCTTCCCGCATCATGCAATCTCCACCTGTGAACACTAGCATCGGGTTGTTCATCTCATAGATTTGGTCGATAAGGTCAAGACCTTCTTTATGGGATAATTCCCGGGGATCAGGGGTCAATTGTGCATCTGCCCGACAGTGTACACATTTCAATTGACAAGCACGGGTTACTTCCCAGATAACAATAAAAGGATTTTTATTATAATCAATTTGATGAACAGCTCCATGTGGATGTTTGCCTGGGTTCATGTTTTATCACCAAACTTACTATTATAATATTTGATCTTTTCCTTCATATAATTATAATGGTTAAAATCTGATGCGGGCTTGGAGAATAAACCGAAATTGTGAACATCCTTATAAAAACGGCTTGCTTTGCCACAACATAATGCAAAAATATTGCCAACCAGGCAGAAAACATCTGCAAGAGCAGGAAAGCTTAACCGGGAATCCGTCACCGAATTTCTGTGATAAACAATAATCCGGCAATAATCTTTCCGTCATTTCCGAAAATTTCATCTGCGTCTTCTTGTCAGAACAACCCTGTTCCATTCGATCTCCTTGTTCTGCATATTAATCCAAAAAAGAAAAAGAGGGGTTTTTATGAAGTGGCTGCAACAATCACTTGTCCGAACCGCCATCGGGACACTTGGGACAATGATTGTCCTGTTTTTCAGCTTGTGGTTTGGCAAACATATGGTACCTGTTGACAAAGCGGTTCCATCGGTCGCCATGCCATCCAATACTTCCCCCGACATTGAATATGTAATGGAAAAGGTGGGAACCAAAAAGGTGCAGCCGGCTTTTTTGGAACCCACAAATTCGGGCGGGTATTGGGTTATTGAGCATTACCGCCAGTTCGAATACCATTATGATGACAAGGGACGTTTTCTTTACAAAAATCCAACCGGGGACGAAACTTACCTTCGCTATTGGCACCAACCGTAAAAAAATGGAACACCCTGTATTTCATTTCTTTACCGATAACTGACTCCAACAGGAGCGGGTCGCGTCAGGACGACCATCGATCAAATGGCACACTCCTTCGAAAAATACCGGATCTTTCCACGATTTGGCAAGCTCTTGTGCACGGCGAAAATGATGGATCGCATCCTGAAGCTTTCCCATTTCCAGCAAAACCCTGCCTTTGTGATAATGGCCCATCGCCTGAAAAGAAGGCTTCTTCTGCTCCAGCAATTGTTCTGCAAAATCAGTTGCTTTACTCAGATTTCCCGTTAGCATTGACAGCCGGGAGCGGGCAATCATCCACAAAGGCTTTTCAGCAATATCATCCGGAAGAACAGACAACGCTTTTTCCGCCCGATCGCGTTCATTATTTGCCATGCACATCCAAACATACGCAAACTGCAGCTCCAGGTGTTGCGGAAACAGGGAAAGTCCTTTTTTCAACCAGGAAAAGGCTTCTTTTTTTTGTCCAGTCACCCACAGATTCCAGGCCAATCCATGATAAGCACCAGGATATTTGGGATCTTTAGCCAATAACCGGTGATACCATTCCAACGCCTGATCAGGAAACCCCATCTCCTCATAATCATGTGCTATTGATTCCAGGATGCGCGGATGCTTTGTTTTATCATAGGCAGCCAACCGCCAGAATGAAACACTGTTCCACTCTTTGATCGCTCGATAGCAATGGGACAGAAAAAACATGGATTCCCAATCATCCGGGTTGATTGACAACGCATGATAAAAACAGGGAATGGCTTCATGAACCTCTCCCAAACGATAATAACATGCTCCCATATTAAACCAGGCGTCAGCGTGATCAGGACAAGCAGCGGTCACTTTGGAAAACTTGCCAATGGCCTGCCGGTCCTTTCCTTCTTTTACACGGATGCACCCCAGCATGTGATTGGCGAAAATGGCAAAGGAATCATGACTGGCTGTTTTTAAAACCAGTTGAAACTGTTGGTCTGCCTCGTCCAGTTCCCCTTCATGAAAAAGAGTCAGGGCAAGATAAATCCTACCCAGCAAAAAATCCGGTTCCGCATCGACCACTTGCTGAAAAAATTTTTTGGCTTCATCAAACATGGTTAGACCATAATAGCCTTGTCCCTGGCGAAATTGACGAATGGATCCCTCATTCAGCCATACTTCTTCGTAAATATCATTTTCACTGGATATGAGGCCAGGGTATTCAGCAGCCAACTCGGTTAACTGTTCCTCAATTTTGGCCCATGTCTCCAAAATATCATTGCATGATTGCCTGACCTCTGTAAAACGCTGTCTCCACCTGGCACGCTCCATCCCCGAACTGCCAGGATATTTGCTCCTTATTTCCCCCAAAATTTTCTGGGCCCAATCCAGCCATTGCTGATGCACCATGTTATTTGCCCCCTCCATCTTGGTTTCTATGTAGTAGCCTGTCACCATCCGTTCGTTTCCATACCCTCACAATAAAAAAACCCCCGCTTTATTCTGCGGGAGTCTGGAAAATGCGGTCAGGAATCTTGCTCGCCTACAAAACCGCACCATGTATTTCTTCACCAATCAATTCGACAATCCGGTTATGTTCATCCATCACTGCCACTTTGGGCTTGTGCTTCTTCGCTTCTTCCTCATCCATCATGGCATAGGATATGATAATCACCTTATCTCCGGGCTGTACCAGACGGGCTGCGGCACCATTCAGACAGATTACTCCGCTGCCCCGCTTGCCGGGAATGACATAGGTCTCCAGACGGGCTCCGTTGTTATTGTTTACAACTTGCACCTTTTCATTTGGCAAAATATCCACTTGCTCCATAAGATCCTCATCGATCGTGATACTTCCAACATAATGCAGATTGGCTTCCGTTACAGTAGCACAGTGTATTTTCCCTTTCATCAGTGTCCGGAACATGCCTGTTCCCCCTTTCCATCAAATAAAAAATTATCAATCAGGCGGGTCTTGCCGAAGTAAACAGCGACGGCAACAATCGAAGGCTGCCTGTCAACACGTTCTACCGGTTCCAGCTTGGGATAGCTTCGCACTTCTACATAATCAATTTTGGCAAGAGGCTGGCTTTTGATCCGCTTCGTAATATAAGCTGCCAAATCATTGGCGTACAGCAATTCTCCTTTTTCTATCAAACTTTTTGCTTCCTGCAATGATTGGTTCAAAATGAGTGCCTGTTTTCTTTCTTCTGCGGATAGATATACATTTCTTGAACTCATTGCCAGTCCGTCTTCCTCCCGAACAATCGGACAGGGCACAATAGTCACCGGAAAATTGAGCTCACGAACCATTTGTTCAATGACAGCCACCTGTTGTGCGTCTTTTAACCCAAAATAGGCCCGGTCAGGCTGGATAATATGAAAAAACTTGCTGATTACTGTGGCGACTCCCGTAAAGTGCCCTGGCCGTTTTGCACCACATAATTGCTCTGTAATCCTGTGAACCTTCACCGTCGTTAACGGCTGTTCGGGATACATTTCCTCCACATCCGGGGAAAATATGATATCGACCCCTGCCTGTTCTGCCAGTTGAGCATCGCGCTTGAGATCCCGCGGGTACTCATCAAAATCTTCATGGGGACCAAATTGCAAAGGGTTTACAAAAATCGACATCACGACCGTATCGGTTTCCTTTCTTGCCCGTTCAGCCAGACTCAGATGCCCCTTGTGCAAATAGCCCATCGTTGCTACATACCCGACTGTTCCTTTCCGTTTTTTCAATTCTTCCCGCATAGCGGCAACTGTCTTAACAATTTTCATCTTTTGCGTCTCCTTCAATATAGCCGTACAACTGTTCCACCAATCCGTCTTTTAAATGGGTAACATGTTTGTCTTCCGGAAAATTCCTGTTTTTAACATCCTCAACATACTCCCGTATACCGGAAACAACCGATTGGCCTGCTTCCCGATATACCTTGACAAAGGATGGATGCAAGTCTCCTGACATGCCCAGCACATCGTGGTAAACAAGAACCTGGCCATCACAATAGCGCCCTGCACCAATGCCGATCACCGGTATTTCCAGATGTTTTGTGACGAGTTCGGCCAACTCCTCTGGAACGCATTCCAGCACCAGGGAAAAAGCACCTGCCTGTTCAATCCGTTTGGCATCATCCAGCAAACGCCTGGCAGTTGGCAAATCTTTTCCCTGGATCAGATATCCGCCCAACTGATTAACCGATTGCGGTGTTAAACCGAGGTGGCCCATCACAGGCACACCGGCTGCGGTCAGGGTTTTCACCTTTTGTTCGACCTCAGCGCCTCCCTCCAGTTTCACGCCATATGCCAAACCTTCCTGCATCAGCCGGGCAGCTTTTTTCAAAACTTCTTCAGCAGGAAGATGGGCAGTCATAAACGGCAAATCCGTAATCACCATCGCCCTGTTGGCCCCTCTGGTAACGGCTTTTGTATGATGCAGCATATCTTCCAATGTAACCGGAATGGTGGATTCGTAACCTAACACAACCATTCCCAGAGAATCGCCTACCAGCAGAATGTCCGCTCCCGCCTCCTCTGCGTGACGGGCTGACGGGTAGTCATACGCAGTGATCATTGCAATCGGTTCCTGATTTTGTTTCATTTTGAGCAATGTTCTTCTTGTCACCTTTTTTCTTGTCATACCGTTTCCTCCTGTTGCTTGTGCCTGGGCAGAAAAAGGAAAACGCCTTGTTTCGTCATGATGCGGGACGAAAAAAGGCGTAATTATCCGGTCTTTTTTCCTTTCTGTCCCCGTCCCGACGGCTCGAAGCAGATTTTCCAAAATCTATTACCTGGTTAAAAATAACATAGTGCAACTCTTTTGCAAGATGTCGCCTATACTATTTAAAGTATCCAATCCGAACGGGGATTGCAATATTTTGCGGCAAAAAAACAAACCAGATTTTTTATATAAACAAACCGGTCATTGCACCAGTTAAAAAACTGGCCAAAGAGGCTCCAAACAACAGCTTCAGGCCAAAACCGGCAACAACCGGCATTTGCTTCTCCGATATGGCTTTAAAGGTTCCGGCAATAATTCCGATCGAGCTGAAATTGGCAAAACTTACCAGATAGGTAGACACGATGGCAACAGTTTGGGCACTTAAATGCGGAATCAAGTCCTGGAATTGCAGCATAGCCACAAATTCATTCAAAATGATCTTCGTACCCATAATACCTCCTGCCGTAACTGCTTCAGACACGGGCACTCCCGAAATGACAGCAAACGGCATCAGGACATAACCCAGCATGGTCTGCAACGTTAGCCCGGTCAGATTCACCGTAACAAAATTGACGCCTTCCATCAGAGCTATAAATGCGATCAGCATCCCGGTAATAATGGCTACCAGTCTGACACCGTCTGTTGCCCCTTCGCCTATGACTTCAAACAAGCCGCGGCGCTCTTGTTTCTCGATCTGAACAACATCCTTTTCTTTTTCTACCCGGGGAGGCATCAGGATACTGGCAATAATCAGGGCACTAAACATGTTTAATGGCATTGCGACCAGCACATATTTGGGAGGAAGCATCGTCATATATGCCCCAATAATAGTTGAACTGACCGATCCCATTGCCGATGCGCAGATCATATACAGACGCTGGCGTTCCAGGTTGGTCAAATGGCTTTTGATCGCAAGCAGGACTTCACTTTGTCCAAGAAAGATAGAGCTAACAGCATTAAAACTCTCCAATTTGGGGAGACCGGTAATCTTGGAAACAGCCGTACCGACAATTCGAATTATCCAGGGCAAAAGTCCGATCCAGGTTAAAATGGCAATTAAAGCGGCAAAAAAGATAATAGGGAGTAAAACATCAATTACAAAGACCGACGCCCCTTCCGGTTTCAAATCGCCGATTACAAAATTAATTCCTGCACGGGCAAAATCAACCAGTTTCAATATGACTGACGAAACAGCATTAATTACGATCTCACCAATCCGGGTGCTTAACATCCCCCAGGTAACCAGGACCTGAAGCAATAACATAATGCCAATTGCTTTGAAATTGATCCCTTTTCTGTCACTGGAAAATAACCAGGCCAATCCCATGATTGCGAAGATGCCAAGGATCCCTATAAAATCGATCATTAAATTTTTCATTCCTTTCCGCTTGATACCGAGAATAAGTCCAGCAGATTAAATTAAAACAGATTTTGTTTAATAAGTAAACCCTTTCAGTATAGTTTACTAATATACTTGTTAAACAATCGTTGTTTATTTGAATAATTTTATTTGGACATGAATAAATATTAGCTTTCATATTTAAAATATAAGATAATATTTTAAGATGATTTTAATAAATATATTACCTCGTTTTACGTTGCAGATACTTCTTTCATGTTTTCCATGACATGGTTTGCTGCCTGTCTCCCATTCCTTTCCGGGCTGCAGTACCATTCAAATCAATATTCCCGCAGATCCCCCAACAGATATTCTTTGACCTGTTTCCATGGAAATCGCAAGTTACCAACAAAAAAACATATTATTTTAAATAATCTGTTAAAACAGGCGATTCCCGAGTTGATCTCCTTGACAGGGCGATCCGTATAAAGACAAACAAATGCAACTGGGTTTA
Source organism: Thermoactinomyces sp. (assembly GCA_049587175.1). Lineage (GTDB taxonomy): Bacteria > Bacillota > Bacilli > Thermoactinomycetales > Thermoactinomycetaceae > Thermoactinomyces. Next base: position 35,985 of record JBAVDL010000257.1, on the reverse strand, counting down.
AAGCTTTCGTTTTCTGACCATTTTCCGAACAATTGTATTTTTTTCGTTCGACCTGGCCAAATTCCCGGGCAAGTGCTATTGAATAAAAATAAATTTTACTTTTATTGCCTTTTTATTAAATTCCTGATTCAATCGGAAATTTTTTCTGCTTGCTGATCTATCACCGATAAATAGACACTATTACCTGATCCGTCACAACACCTTCAGGTGAATCGTTGAGTCATCCCGATCAAACATGTTCTTATTTTACCCGGACTAGTCAGCAATTCTTTTGTCTGTAACATATTTATCCTGTTGATTTTACTGCTTCAACAACCTGGGAGCAAGTTTTTTGCCGTTTACATATTGGAACAGTAACCCCTGAAGCAGGCGGGTTCAAGTTTCTGCTGTCTTTCTGTCTGATAATATTTAGTTTGCTTGACAAACCAGTTTACAATTATAGTGTCAAAAAAATTACGCGTTTCGTTTTTGAATAGATACATGTTCGCTTTCTTTAACTTCCGGAACAAAGAGTACAATCTTCAACTCGACTCTTTCCCTGAAAAAAAGCCTGGACAAAGAAAAAACTTCTTTGCCAGGCCCATTGCCAGAGTAACCGGATCTTTCGGGGCATTAACGGTTATGCAAATCGATTTCCGCAGAATAAACAGGAACTGTGCCGGAAGAAGTCCGGATCAGTAAAGCACCTTGTTCATTAATTCGCTCAGCAATGCCTGTAACAGAACCTTGCGCCGTGCGTGCGGTAATGATTTCTCCCAACATTCCGGCACCTTGCTCCCATCGTTCTCGAATCGTGGAAAACCCTTCCTGTAAATAGGTAAAATAGGTCTGTTCCAATTCTCCTAAAATTGATGCCACCAAAGAAGCACGGTGAATAATCCGCCCGCTTTCCATCGCCAGTGAGGTTCCTGTTTTCCGAAGTTCGATGGGAAAATCCGATTCATTGACATTTACATTCATCCCGATTCCCATAATGACATAATGAATCTGATCATGCTCTCCCCGAAGTTCCGTCAGAATTCCACATACTTTTTTACCATCGATCAACAAATCATTGGGCCATTTTATCCGGATCTTTAATCCGGTTTCTTTCTCAATGGCCGCCCGGACAGCAACGGATGCAAGAAGGGTTAAATGGGAAGCATCCACCAATGGAATCGGAGGACGCAAAATCAGACTCATCCAGATTCCGGTTTCCGGCGGAGAATACCAGAACCTGCCCATTCTTCCACGCCCTTCAACCTGTTCTTCTGCCACGACAACCGTTCCTTCCGGTGCCCCGTCCTTGGCCAGTTTATGGGCGAGAATTTGCGTTGAGGGAGTGGAATAGACATATTCAATTTGCTGCCCAAACCGCTCTGTATGCAAGTGTGGATGAATCTCCTCCGGCGCGATGCGATCCGGACGATATTTCAAACGGTATCCATATCGTGGTCTGGCCTCTATTTCATAACCTGCTTCTCTTAATTCTTCAATGTGTTTCCAAATCGCAGCGCGAGAACATCCAACCTGACGACTCATTTCCTCACCGGATAAATAAACACCTGAATTTTCAATCAGCAACTTGACAATTTTACTTCGTATAAAGCGCTCCAAGTTTGCATCCTTCCTTTAACAAAGTTTCTTTATCGTTTGGAATCTTTCCCAGCGCCGCCTGTTCAAACAGATTATACAAGACTTTTCCGGTCCATGCTCCCCCTGGCCTTCCGCAACAACGTATCAAATCATGTCCGTTAATTTTCAACTCGGTTGGATAATGAACCGGCATCTTTTTCCACCATGCACAAAACTGGTGCTCAGACGGAATCTGGCATTTACCGGAAATAAATCCGGCCAGAACCCGGGCCTGTAAAACTGTCTCCAGCCCATGCCGCAACAATAACCGGCACCACGTTTCATCCGCTTGATCCGGCAGGAAATTTACCCATTGCCAGGCCAGCAAAAAGCAGTTGGATATCTGCTGTCTGTCTTTCCTGGACAGTTTCAGACCGTTCAGGCGTACAGACAAATTCTGTTCATTTGTATCACACAGATATAAAAGATAAGCCCACCTCACTGTCCGGTTTTGTGCCGAATCGGCACCGCGGTCTATCTTCTGGTTCTTTAATGTCCGGGACAGTTTCCAACGGAAGAATGGAGGCAGAAAAAAAATGAGTTCTGTCTGGAACAATAGCTGTAAACCGAGACAAACTTTTTCTGACTGGAACATCTTTTCCAGTTCGGCCGTCACCCGCTCCACCGATAAATAAACCCCAACCTTTTTGTGGCTGCTGATTCCTTCAGCAGTGGCAGAATCCAGCCGGAAGTCAAACTGGTTCGCAAACCGGATGGCTCTCAGCATCCGCAAGGCATCTTCGGAAAAGCGATCGGTTGGCGATCCCACTGTACGAATAATTCCATTTTGCAAGTCTTTCTGTCCGCCAAAATAATCAATCAGATTTCCCTGCCGGTCTTTGGCCATCGCATTAATGGTAAAATCACGACGTGCCAGATCTTCCCTGAGTGAATGGATAAACCGGACGCATTCCGGACGTCGATGGTTCATGTAATTTTCTTCTTTGCGAAATGTGGTTACTTCAGTCGGAACCCCCTGTTCAATCACAGTAACGGTTCCATGGCGAAGACCGGTTGGAATTGTCCGTTCAAAAACTGCCATTACCTGTTCAGGACGAGCATTGGTCGTTACATCATAATCCTTGGGGATTTTTCCCAGACATTCATCCCTGACACAGCCGCCAACCAAATATGCCTGAAATCCCTGATCCTCCAGCTTGTCTATCACTGCCAGTGCTGCCTTTTTTCGCTGATTCATGCGGATCCCCCGACCTGTTTGCCGGTTACCCGTTGGTAAATCTCTTCGTATTGTTTAACAATCTTGTGCCCGCAAAAATACTTTTTAGCCCGCTCCAGGCCTGCCTTGGAAAATGATTCATACATGGCGTCATCTTCCAATAACCGAATCACGTAATCTGCCATTTCATCCGTATTTCCTACCGGAGACAAAAAACCCGTTCTTCCGTGCTCCACGACTTCCGGAATTCCTCCTGCATCCGATGCAACCGAAGGAACACCGCAAGCCATCGCTTCCAATAAAACCAGGCCAAAACTTTCCTTTTCCGAGGGCAACAAGACCAGATCCGCCAAAGAAATCAACTGGGATACTTCATCCTGTTTTCCCAGAAAGAACACTTTTTCTTTTATTCCCAATCTGTTTACCTGTTCTATGACCCGGGGCATCTCGGGACCCTCTCCAACCATGAGAAGACGGGCAGGAATCTTTTCCTGTACCTTGTAAAATACCCTGATTACATCCAAAGGCCTTTTTACAGCACGGAAGTTGGAAATATGCAGCAGCAATTTTTCCCTGCCGCTGCTATACTTCCTGCGGAGGTGTGAAACATCGCGCGGATAATAAACTTTGGTATCGACAAAGTTGTAGATGCGATCAATTTTTTTCTCTGTACTTTTGCAAAAAAGAGCATACGTCTGTCTGACCAGATGATCGGATACCGCTGTCACGGCATCACTGTGACGAATTCCATAACATATGATATCCCGCAGGGAGGGATCTTCTCCCAATACCGTTATATCGGTTCCATGAAGAGTTGTCACCACTTTCAGGTGCTCACCCACCATTTGTTTGGCCAACACCGCTGCAATGGCATGCGGAACGGCATAATGGACATGCAGCAAATCAAGCTGATAATCCTTGGCCACCTGTGCCATTCGGCTGGCCAAGGACAAATCGTATGGCGGATACTTGAAGACAGCATAACGATTTGCTTCTACCCCATGGTATTGGATATTTTGATGAAAACTTACCAGTCGAAAGGGCATGTCATAGGTTATAAAATGAATATCATGGCCTCTTTCAGCAAGTAATTTCCCCAGTTCTGTGGCAACGACACCTGACCCTCCGTGCGACGGATAACATGTGATCCCGATCCGCATTCCATAGCCTCCTTATCCTTTTTCCGTTTCAGACAAGAAAATCTTTTTTTATCGGACCGGCACTTGCCAATCCTTCTCCATATAAAGTGCCAATCTGATGCCCCCACAACTGATCCCGGCCGCGGATCATCGTGAGATACTGTTGATTGAGCGGAGTGCGAACCTGCCCTTCCCCTGAGGAAAATTGGCTGTTATATGCAAGCAGCGCCTTGCTCTTTTTCTCATACACATCCGAAACATCAACGATCACATCAGCCTTGTCGATGTTGTTGATAAAATAATAATAAAGATGCGGAACCCGATAAGCCTGTTCGCCGCCAGGCGTTTCTATTTTTTGAATCGCGGCATCAAACACCGCTTCTTTTACCATTTTGCTGCACGCAACATGATCCGGATGCCGATCCTTGAAATAAGGTGCCAGTATCACACGTGGACGATACTGCCGGATGATTTGCGTGATTGCCAGCAATTGTTCTTTGCTTCCGGTCAATCCCCGGTCCGGAAATCCCAGCCGAATGCTGTGCATCACTCCCAATATGCCTGCGGCTTGTCTTGCTTCCTGCTGGCGCCTTTGAACGGTTCCGTTAGAAGAAAGTTCAGCATCCGTCAAATGGCAAACAGCAACAGAAAATCCATTTGCTGCATGTTTGGCCACAATACCGCCCGCCCCGATCTCCACATCATCAGGGTGAGCGCCAAAACACAAAATATCTGCTGTTCCTGTCACTTCACAACCTCTTTTCCTGTCACAATTTCTTCATTCTGTCAGAATTCATCTTGCAAAAAGGATTTATGATGCGTGAAAAGTGCCGGAGTGCCGCCTGTATGCCAAAACAATACATTTTTATCTTTCAACAAACCTTGCCGGGCCCGATCAATCAGTCCCGCCAACGCTTTTCCCGTATAGACCGGATCCACAAATATTCCTTCCAGACGTGCCAGGAGACGAATCGCTTCATTTCCTCCTTCAGACGGAACACCGTACTTTTCCCCGATATACTGGTCAAACAGTCTGATTTTATCCATTGAAACATTTCCTTTTTCCTGTTTCAACCATTTCAGCAAATGAGTTGTGCTGTTATAAATATCCGTCTGGATCGATTCACGCTTTTTCCATACGCTGATGCCGATTAAAAACGATTCTTGCGGGAACAAATGGTTTCCGGCCAACAATCCGGCCAAGGTTCCCCCTGTGCCGGCTGCCACATAAATTTCGTCAAACGGATCCAGCTGATATATAGAGCGTTGCTGTTCCAACTCCTGCCAGGCCTGGACATAACCATAGTCACCGACCGGTGTCGAACCTCCGACCGGAATAACATAAGGCCTGCGCCCTTCTTCTCTGGCTTGAGCCGCTTTTTCTTCCATTGCCCGGAGCAGGGATTCTGATCCATACACTCCGGAATAAATCATCCGGGCACCCATGATATGGTTTAATAACAGATTGCCTTGCCGAACCCCCGTTTTGGTTCCGGCAAAGCATAACCATGTTTCCAAACCCGCTTTATTGGCGACCGCTGTGGTTAACCGGGCATGATTGGATTGGGGACTGCCCCCCGTCAATACCAAATCGCAGCTCTTTGCCAGTGCTTCGCCAATCAGGTATTCCAGTTTGCGCAGCTTGTTTCCGCCAAACGCAAGCCCGGTCAGGTCATCCCGTTTGATCCACAAACTTTTGATTTCCAGATGCCGGGCCAGTCGAGGCAGCGGCTGAAGCGGGGTTGTTCCCCCGATAATCGGGAAACGCTGCAAATCAGGTTGCATTGTTATTTCTCCCTTGGTTAAAGATCCATTATCTTCTCCAGTCCATAAACCAGCTTGTCCAATTTCATCACTTTCTCAATCGCCAATTTGACACCAGACATAAAGGATTCGCGATTGAACGAGTCATGCCTTACCGTCAGCAATTGGCCATTACCCCCAAACATTACTTCCTGGTGAGCAACCAGGCCGGGCAAACGAACACTGTGTATCCGAAAGCCGTTGACAAACGCCCCCCGCGCACCGTCAATCAATTCTTTTTCCTGCGGATGTCCCTGTCTCAATTCTGTCCGGTTTTCACTGATCATTGCAGCTGTTTTTAAGGATGTACCCGAGGGAGCATCCAGTTTCTGGTCATGATGGGATTCAATGATTTCAACATGCGGCAGGTATTTTGCTGCCTTTTGGGCAAAAACCATCATCAGTACAGCCCCGATTGCAAAATTGGGGGCAATAATCGCACCGGTTCCGGTTTGCTTGCTTTTTTGGGCAAGCATCTCCACGTCTTCTTGCGATAAACCGCTTGTTCCTACGACAGGGCGGACGCCTGTCTGCATGGCCAGCTCCATATTTTCCCTGACTGCTTCAGGAGTTGTAAAATCAACCAGTACATCTGCTTTTGTCTTGCTTATTGCCTCAAGTGTCGTTGATACAAACGGGATCCCCAGATGACCGACACCAACCACTTCTCCCACATCTTTACCGGCCTGAGAGCGTGAAGTGGCTCCAACCAGTTCCATTTCCTCTTCCTTCATCAGCATTTTTACAACTTCCCGTCCCATTCTTCCGCTCGCTCCAGCAACGATGACACGAATCTTCATGGTGTTTTTCTCCTCTTTCCCTTTATTGGTTTTCCTTAATTCGCGTCCACCGATCGGCATCACGCGTTTCATACTTGTTCATAACTTCTGCAAAGGCTTTTTCCAGATCAATTTCCAATGAATTTGCAAAGCAGGCAATAATAAACAAAATATCTCCCAGTTCATTTGCAATCGTGTTTTCCGCCTCGCCCGGCTTTTTTGTTTTCTCGCCGTAGCGATGGTTGACCTCCCGGGCCAGTTCCCCTACTTCTTCCGTAAGCCTGGCCAGCATGGACAAAGGGTGAAAGTATCCTTCTTCAAACTGACTGATATATCGGTCTACTTCTTTTTGAAGATCTGGCAAAGATTTTCCAGACATGACATCAACCTCCCGGTTCTCTTTTTCATGTTAACCGAAAATGCATCTCAAACTCAATGCTGACGCGGATATATTGAACAAGGAAAACAGGGCATTATATAATAAAACAGATATGTAAACGATCAAACCGGAGGGAGTCCATTGAAACGGCACAAGGTACTGTTCCATCTTTTCAACACAGCCATCATCCTGTTTGGCTCACTGATTCTTTCAGTGGGCATCAATTATTTTGCAATCCCCAGCAACCTGGCTGAAGGAGGTTTTACGGGGATCAGCCTGTTGCTTTATTATCTGCTTGGGTGGTCACCTGGAATTGTTATTTTTGCCCTTAATATTCCGCTCCTTTTTGTAGGCTATCAAGTATTTGGAAAACGGACATTTGTGTACACAATTATCGGGATCGGATCCCTTTCCTTTTTCCTCGAATTGACAAAAGGATTGCCTGAATGGCTTGGTCCACCCGAGGATACGTTGCTATGCACGTTGTATACAGGTGTGCTGGTGGGAATTGGCCTGGGATTGATATTCCGGATAGGAGGCACCACGGGAGGCGTCGATATTATTGCACGCCTGGTCAACAAATATTTTGGCTGGAGTATCGGTCGCACCATGCTGTTGTTTGATTTTGCGGTCATCCTTTCATCCATCATCATTATCGGACTTGATATGGCTATGTATACTTTGGTCTCTGTATTTATCAGCGCAAGGGTAATTGATTTGGTCATTGAAGGCCTGAGTGCTTCCAAGGCTGCTACCATTGTATCCAACTTGCCGCAGGATCTGGCCAAAAAGATTACTAAAAAAATGAACCGCGGTGTCACAATTCTGACAGGCCGCGGCGGGTATACCGGCCAAACCCGGGAGGTATTGTATGTAGTGGTTGCTCCAAATGAACTGCCGAAACTGAAACAAATCGTCAATCAAGTCGATCCTTATGCCTTTGTTGTGGTTAATGACGCAAAAGACGTATTGGGGGAAGGTTTTACATATGAAAAAACAATCGGGTATCCCGGTCAAAACAAACATGAGAATCTTCCCTGATTGCTGTGAGTCCACGTACCGATTGGACGCTGGCGAGCAACTTCCTGTGGCGACTGCAGAATCAGGCCAGCCATTATCCGCAGACAGAACCATGTCCCACAGGACTTGTTCCCAAATTTTTTTCGATATGCCCCGGATCCCTTGTCCATAAATGGTGTCTCTCTGTCCGCTTTTTATGCAATCCCTTGTCAGCACGATTTGTATGAACATATCCGGTATATTCTTCCCTTTAACAAACTCCTGCGCCATTCAACTTTCAAACCTGATCTGGCGTGGCAGGCTGGCGGGGATATTTACGCCAACCGACATAAACCAGGCCCCCTGTAATAACCCCCAATACCAGAAAAATCATTTGTTTTATCACAACTTCATTCCACTTGTACACCGCTGCCATTACATCCTTTTCCGTTCCGTAAAACAGCGGATGAATCAGGCTTTCCCATTGTCTTATTCCGCGTTCCCGGTCAGTCCAGTCTTTCGTCTTGCGAATAAAAGTCATCAAAGAATCCAGTTTTTCTACTGTCATCTCGCTTTTACTCACGATTAAAGCCGGACGGATCAATTGATAATGATCATAAAAAGGAATCAGTTTTTTTTCATATTCCATCTCATTTCTGGTACGCACCGCTTCAAGCAGCAAATCGGAATCCTGTTTCAGCTGGCTATAGTACTGATGCCACAAAGGCTGGTATGAATGGGAAACGGCATCAAAAGCGATTTGCATGCGAAGGGCAGACTGTTTGATTTTTGACGGATTGGGTCGGATCCGGTTAAGATTGCGCTCCACATCCATAATCATGGCTGACAAGGTGTGAATGGCCGGTACGGTTAATTCCTGGTCGACCAGATTGGAATTGGCGAATCTTTTCGACAGAACGGCCAGGGCATCCCGTGCTGCCGGATAATTTTGTTCATTGACATGTTCAGCAACTTTATTGGCCAAGCCGGACCATATTTCTTTTTCTTGCGGGAAATTATCATCCGCATGGCCTGCTCCAGCCGGCAAAAAAGCAAATGACCCTATCAGCAGGATGAGAATCCATCTCATGGAAAACCATTCCTTCCCGTTCTATCAGGTCGTAGTACAAGTCTATTTGTTTTACTGCCAGGATATGCCCAAACAAAAAAAGCCGGTTTATTTTCCGGCTGAAAACCATAATTGGTATTCCCATTTGCGGTATGGCCCTTTGAGCATGGAAAAAACAGCAAACAGAACGAGAGTCGATCCGCTTAGCAAAAACGTAAAATAACCCACAATATGGTCAAACAGTTCCAGCGGAGGCGCCAGCCATGGATGAATATCCAGTCGGTAGTCCAGGGCGTCGTTAAGCAAAATCCAGCCTCCGGCAATCATAATCTCCCGATGGCGATATGTATAGTAGGGAGCATAAAGAACAGCCTGTAAAGCCATCGCCAGATGTGACCCGATCAACATCCAGTGTTGCCATGACAATGCCTCCAAAAAAGGCCGGGAATCCAGCCATCCTCCCCAGATAATCATAACTACCGCCCAAATTCCGTATTTGAACAGGGTAGTCGAGGCCAGGGCTTCCAGAAGGGGACTTCGCCGATAATACAGATAGGACAACAGTACAAGACAAAAAAAAGCACTGGCTGTCGGACTGTCCGGAACAAAGACGGTCAGGTATTTGGGTTCCGTCCAGTTTAACTGGTTCTTGTACCAGCAAAACCCATAGACTGTACCTGTCAGGTTAATCACAAACAAAACCTTCAAAAATGATCGCTGCCCCATTAGACAGATCCATTTCTTTTTCCAGATTGCTATCATGATTTTTTGCTCCTCTTAATTAAAAACCCGGTTGCTGATGCAACCAGGTTTTATTGTCTTATTTTTGTGTCTGCTTCGTCAACCATTCAACCAATATTTTTTCTTCGACAGGACTACCCTGGAACATTCCGGCAGGCATGGTTCCCCGGCCTTCAGCGATGATTTCCGACATTTCCCCGGCCGTCAGCTTGTTTCCAACACCCAGCAGACTCGGCCCGTTTGTTCCTTCCAGGTTTTCGCCATGACATTTGATACAGGCATTCCTGGCATAAATTTCGTAGCCTTTGGAGTCTTTTGCTGCAACTTCCGTATTTTCCGGAGTTTCACCCGGTGCAGATTGCAACTGCTGTTCATGCTCATACTCCGCTGCCCAGGTTAAAGCCGATATCGCCACAAGCGTCGTAATCATAATCCCGGTTGCCACCGGCCGTTTAAGAGGACGCCGTTCCTTGCTGCGATCCAGCCATGGCGCCAGGAGCAATGCCGTAAATGCAATTCCCGGCAAAATGACCGTACCTACAACGACAAAATCACCAGCTGCCCACTCGTGTTTCAGCAATTGGTACAGGAACAGAAAGTACCAATCGGGAACCGGTAAAAAACTCGTGTTGGTCGGATCCGCAAGTTCGCCCAGCGGCGGTTCTTCAGTCATGACCAGCGTCATAAATCCGACCAGGAAGACAACGGCAACCATCCACTCTTTTAACAGAAAGTTTGGGAAAAATGGTTCTGTCTTGCCTGGAAACTCATCATAGTCCCTAGGATATTGCTTTGGTCGGTCAGCACGAACGCGCGAGTCTCCCACATAGTGGACCTGTTGGTTTCCTTCCTGATTATCTGCCAAGTGGATCCCTCCTCACACGCAGACCTTATAGCGGTCCGGATATTCCCTGACGGCGAATCAGGATAAAGTGTACAGCCAAAAGGCCGAGTAATGCAGCTGGAAGGAAGAACACATGCAAAGCATAAAAACGTGCCAGAGTCTGAGCGCCGACAATGTCTCCCCCTTGCAGGAAAGTCGCGATATACGGTCCCAGAACAGGAACAGAACCGGCAATCTCAACCCCTACCTTGGTGGCAAAATAGGCCTTGTTGTCCCATGGCAGCAAATAGCCGGTAAAACCAAGTCCCAACATTACGAAAAATACCAACATTCCGATAACCCAGTTTAATTCTCGGGGATGTTTGTAAGCTCCTGTAAAAAATACACGCAAGGTATGCAAAAAAAGCATTACAATTGCCACACTTGCCCCCCAGTGATGCATCCCGCGAACGATCACACCCATCGCTACTTCATTTTGCAGATACTGTACACTTCGGTGAGCATTTTCAATATCCGGTACATAATTCATCGCCAAAAACATACCGGATAAAATCTGAATAACCACAACAAAAAAGGTGAGTCCACCAAAACAGTAAATAAAAGCTGAAAAGTGGTGGGCCGGATTAACATGTTCCGGTACTTCATGATCTGCCACATCACGCCACAACGGCGTTATATCCAGACGTTCATCCACCCAGTCATAAATGGCGCGCAACATTTGCTACACCTCCGTTTCAGCAGCCCTTTACTTTTTGATTAATGGTCCGATCAGCAACTTGCCATCCTGTACTTTTGTTTCATAGCGATCAAGAGGTTTGGATGGCGGGGTGCCAGGCACATTCGTTCCATCCTTTTTATACCGGCCAAAATGGCAAGGACAGAAAAATTCATTTTTGAATTGCGGGTTGCTGTTCCAGTTCACAGTACATCCCAAGTGCTTGCATACAGGTGAAAAAGCTATGTACTCACCATCAAGTTTCAGCACCCAAGCAGTCATTTGTTCCCCTTTCGGGGGATTGTACCACCCATCTTTACGATGTACAGTAAATTGGACCTGCTTCGGTGTTTCGGTGATCTCGTCAATGCTTAACCCAACGTCATGAAATTCACCGCCTTTTCCTTTTTTAAGCAGTGGGTCGATAGCATATCGAACCATCGGAAAAAGCATTCCCGAAGCAAGAAAACCAGCTGTCCCACCCAACGTATAAGTCAAGAATTGGCGGCGGGAAACTTTCCTACTCACGTTTTCTCCGACCTCCTTCAATCCGGCTTGCGGCACAGTCGGGCCGGCATCTTTATCCAGGACACTCTACTTACCTACCAGAACATATTCATGATAGCGAAAAAAATCTATAAAAGTCAAGAAATTGTTATAAATGTTTCAAGGCTGAAAGTTCTGAATAGAGCCGATAATCAAGTTTGCCGCCAAATCTCTAACACTTTTTGATAAAGGCTTTCTCTCGCTTTATCGATCTCTGTTTGCACCGGGTTTTCCGGCAGCTCCACAAAATATGGCAAAATTTTCACAGAACCTGCCTCTGTCATTTCTTTTACCACATCCTTCAACGCTTCATCAATGATAAATACCAGATAATAAAAACCGGATTGCTCCATGCTTTTGATGATTTCATCCAGACAGGATCGGAAAACTTCCTCTTTTATTCCCAAATATATAGCAGACGGCAAAAGCAGCAGCCGTCCGCCCAGTTTTCTTTCCAAATCTTCAGCAAAATCCTGTACGAGACGACTGTTTTTCAGCATGATTTCCTTCTCCCGGATTTGGATCGAAACAACCGGCACACATAAGGTATCCACATAGGAAGCTACATCTTTCCACTTTTCGGGGGTTAACTGTTCCATGCGCATGGGAAATCCTCCTGTTCCAAAAAAAATACCCAGCATTTGCTGAGTATTATATCTGAATTTTTGTTATAGCTCCAGAATTTCTTTCCACCGCTCGCTGAGCTGTAAAAATGTTTCCTCATCACGATTCGCCAGCGCATCATCAATTTTTTCATACAAACGTTTTTTCTCAAACTCTCTTACCGCTTGATCAAGAAGCATCTCCGCGAACAGACTCAGCAATTGGTCCTGTACCAAGTCGTGTTTCTCCATGGGATTAACCTCCAATACCGCGGTATATTTGGAACACGTTGATCTTTCTTTAAAATACAGTCCAATGTATAACTCTTCATGGGGATAGGTACGAATGTCATAAAATGCCGTTTCCACATCTGTACCAACCCGCTTGTTTTTGGTGAACCGAAACGGAATCATGCTGCTGCATTTCGTCGAGATGATGATCGATTTGGACAGGTGGCGAACATGATTGACAAAGTGAACCCTTTTCAACAGTTCTTCATTGGAACACAAATAATTCAACAACCAGGCTGCTTCCTTTTTCTGCAACTCGAAATTATCCAGAAACCAATGAATAAACCCTTTTTTCTCTGCCACCGAAACACTGCTTTTCATATTTCCCTCACCCCTTGGAATCGAGAGAAATTCTCCAATCCAGAAGTACAAAGCGGAAATAATCCTTTTCCGGTATAAGTAATCTTTTCGTCGCCCGCCTCCAGGTTTCCTGCTATCAGCGCTTCCTGACAAATTCTTCTTCTATTGCACGTTCGCGAAAAGCTGAAATACCATGCAACCACTTTACTCCGGATGGGGAAAGGGTGAGATACTGTTTGTCACCTTCCTGACCAATCAGACAAACTCCCAAATGTACAAGCATTTTCAGCACTTTTTGAAACAGACTTTCTTTGCTTTCATAGAAAAACGCTTTCAACCAGGGTTCAACTGCTTGAAATACAAGTGACTTTTGGACCCATCCGGGATAAGTCAATAGAGAAATCCAGCGAATAATCATTGGCAATTGCGGAATCGCCCTTCTGTAAAGACGAATCCAGAAACGGACGATTTCTTTCCCTTGATCTTGACCTTGACTATCTTTTTCTTTTTTATCTAGTTTCCCTTTTCCTTTTTCGGTTAAACACAAATATCCTTTTTCATCTTCAATAAAATACCCCTCATAGTATGCATAATCATACAAAAGTGAAAACCGGTCGGGATAGAGATGATAGGAACGCCCGAAACCGAAGCGCGGACCTTTTCCGGCAATGGGAGTTTCCCTAATATAAAAGGTCTGGAACAATTGTTTTTGCTGATTTTTATAAATGGCACCATCTACTGTTAATCGAACGATTTCCTTGTTTATAAATGAAAGAAAATGATATAAATCATAAAGAAGTTGATGCTGTTCATCGCGATATACGGCGGGAGGTTCATGAAGCCTGTTCTCTTCCAACTTATAAGGCTTAAGCAAAATTTCAACAACTTGCATACGCAAATCTGACGGGACATAATACAGGTTCTGTGTCTGACGGGAGTAGCCGGGAAACAGCCATCCCCTTTTTAAAGCCTCCACAATCAATTGCCTTGCCTGTCCTTGCTGTCCGTTGATTGCAACTCTTCCCTTTGCCAGCAGTTCTTCCATGGAATAAGCAGTGCTTTGATCCAACATAATCAATTGCAAAAAGCGGAATTCCCGGTCATTTAACCGGGCAATCTGTTTTTCCAGCTGTCCTTTTTTGCCAATATGCTGCAATAAAGACCGGATCAACTCATGTTTGGAATGGGAACGCTGACTGTCACATCCATAATAACGATTCATTTGCTTTAACTGATCAATGCCTGTATACGTCAACCATTCTGAAATTCTCACCGTCTGATCTTCCTCCTGAAAACTCATTATTCCTATTGTGGACTAAGATGAAGGAAGATAGACAATTTGACCGGAAAACCATCTTGCTGATTTTAATGATTACGTGCTTTTAACCGGGCTTGTGTCGCCTGTCTGCCGCATATCTGATCCTTTCTTTCGTCCCTTACCTGAATCATCCGGCCCGCAAGGTAAAGAAGAAAACAGCCTGTCACCAATTGCCATGTATAAGCTGTTTGCCTGGGAAAAAACAGGGAAAAACAATCCCGGATCAAATATTCCCAATACATATAAAATTGTTCAATGAACGGAAAAGCAGGAACAAAAAACAAAAGATGCAGTCCGGAAAACACCCCGACTGCTTGCAACAGAGACAGACGGTAAGTCTGTTTGCTGGATGAACCCAATCCCAGATAAATAAAAACCATCATGACGCCGACAATAATCATCATCCACTCCAGAAACTGTTCTGCCACCAGGCGTGCAGGAAACCAAAAGGAGATCAGGAACGGGAAAAACCAGTTTTTAAGCAAGATGACAGACCCGATCACAAACAGGAATTCTATTGCAAAGTGACCTGCTTTTGTCCGCATAGACAACCACCTCATCCCACTTTTATGAAAACAGAAACAAAAAAAGAACCGCCCGAATCAACGAGCGGCTTGCACAGGACGTACAATTTTGGATAGGAGTGGAGAGAAACCATACTGTAATTACCATTATACGGTTGCATATGGACAGGGTCAATAATATTTTAAATTTTCCTTCATTATCCGCTTTGTATTTTTTGCATAAACTGATTAAATCCCGGAAACGAAACATCAATGGATTGAGGATCTGTCACGGTTACCCCGCCTTCCGTTCCCAATCCGGCAACAGCCATGGCCATGGCGATCCGATGGTCTCCATGACTGCTGACAGTCCCTTTTCTTAATGGCACCGGTCCTTCAATAATCATTCCATCTTCTGTTTCTTCAATGGCAGCACCCAGTTTTTTCAGTTCCCTGACTGTTGTTGCAATCCGATTTGTCTCTTTTACCTTTAATTCCTGTGCATCCCTGATCACCGTTTTCCCTTTTGCCTGCGTAGCAACAACAGCCAAAACCGGGATTTCGTCAATCAACCGGGGGATCAAGTCTCCTCCTGCAGTGATGCCACTGAGATCTCCTCTTCGTATGGTAACCCTGCCTACCGGTTCGTTACACCAGTTCCCTGTTTCTTCCACAGTCACTTCTGCTCCCATACGGCAAAATGCATCCAGTATCCCTGTACGGGTGGGATTAAGACCTACCTCTTCCACCGTCACCTGGCTGTCTGGCACCATCAGGGCGGCGGCCAGCAAAAAAGCAGCCGAAGAAATATCCCCGGGGACACGTACCCTGGTTCCATGCAACACCTGACCGCCCGGAACAGAGATTTGTTTTTCGCCGTCGGCAACAAGTATGCCGCCAAAGGCCGGCAACATTCGTTCAGTATGATCCCTGGAAAGAGCCGGTTCACAAACAGTCGTCGTTCCTTCTGCCTCCAATCCTGCCAGCAATAAACAGGACTTTACCTGGGCACTGGCAACAGGACTCTCATATTTGATGCCTTGCAACTTTGTACCTCTAACGGCAAGCGGTGTAAATCGCCCATCCTCGCGCCCGTCAATCCGGGCTCCCATTTTTCTTAACGGCTGGACAACCCGATCCATGGGACGGCGACCAATCGAATCATCTCCAATCACTGTTGAAAAAAAAGGAACACCAGCCAGGATTCCCAGCATCAACCGGATGGTTGTACCGGAATTCCCCACATCCAAAGGGACAGCCGGCTCTTTTAAACTGCTGATTCCGCTGCCAAAAATACGGACAGAAACCGGGGAAGTCTGTTCTATTTTGACTCCCATTTGTTTAAAGCAATGTATTGTGCTCAAACAATCTTTTCCGGGCAGAAAGCCGTCTACTTCGGTTATTCCGCTGGCAATTGATCCAAATATGATTGCCCGGTGGGAAATTGACTTGTCACCGGGAACTTTGCATTTTAACTGAAATGGTTTGGGTCTTGATGTTTTCATCATACTCGACTTTCCTCCCAGCTTTCATCCTTGCTGTAAACATCCAGGCCGTTTCTTCTCATGACAGAGATGGCAGCCACATAATCCTTTTCCTCTTTAAAGCTCAATCTTAACACACCGGGTATTTCTTCCCTGTTTTCCATCACTTCCAGGTTGCTGATATTGATATTTTCTTTTCCTAGCAGTGTAGCTACCCGGGCAATCGAGCCGGGTTGATCAGGGATATCCACAAAACATTCATACCTTGGCTTAAGGATTCCCACCCGTTTTTTATCAGGCAATTGTTGCCTCAGATTTCTGGAACGCCTGAAAAAATCTTCAATTGTCTGATGTTGCCCATTTTTTATAGCATCACGAATATCCTGCATCTTCTGCATCCAGTCATCCATCAATCGTAACAACTCCTGACGATTGGACAACAGGATATCGCGCCACATAATCGGATGACTTGCTCCAATTCTTGTCAAATCCCGAAAACCGCCGGCAGCCAGACGATGAAACCATTCATTTTCTTCATTGTAATCCCCAACGACATTAACCAGTCCTGCCGCGATAATGTGCGGCAAATGGCTGATGGCACCGACAATGCGGTCATGATGACGGGGTTCCATCAATACCAGTTCCGCTCTGGTAGCGACATGCAACAACTGGCTGAGTTTTTGCACTTCCAGGAGGGAAGTCTGTGGATCAGGAGTCAGCACATAATAAGCATTTTCAAACAATAAAGATCGGGCAGCCTGAATGCCAGATTGGTGCGAACCTGCCATTGGATGCCCTCCAATGAATGCAATTCCTTTCTCTGTCAGGCAGCGGCCTGCTGACATAATATCCGACTTCGTGCTTCCCACATCGGTTACAATGCAATTTGGTTTAAGATGAAGCCTGGACAATTCTGCGATGGTTTGCTTGATTTTTCCGACCGGCAGGGCAATTATGATGATATCAGCATCTTTGACTGCCTGTTCAAGAGAGGTTGTCCACTCGTCAACCGCTCCAATTGACAGAGCATAACGCAAATCTGCCTTTGAACGGTCAAATCCGATTACATGAACATTTGTACGTTCTTTCAAGCCAAGGGCTAACGATCCTCCAATCAAACCAATTCCCAGAATAGCGACTTTTTCAGGCATTGGCCGTGATCTTTCCTTTCATCTGCAAAAATTTCCGCAATGCCAGCAAGAATTGTCTGTTTTGTTCTTCACTGCCCACTGTGACCCGGATCCAGGTAGGAAAACCCAACGCAGCTCCGGAGCGAACAATAATTCCCTGCTGCAACAGGCCCTGATAAACTTCGTCAGCGGGCATACCGGTATCAAGCAGAATAAAGTTTCCGTGCGGCGGGAAGTAATCTAAATCCCACTCATCCAACTGCTCCGTTATTTGTTTGATCCCGAGTCGGTTCTGGTTGCGGCAATAACGGAGGAATGATTCATCATCCAGTGCGGCCATTGCTGCCTGTTGTGCCAGTCTGTTCAAATTGAAGGGTTCACGGACCCGGTTCAATTCCCGCACAACATCGGGATGCGCCACTCCGTAACCTGCCCGGAACGCAGCCAGCCCATATATTTTGGAAAAAGTACGCAATACAATGATTTGCGGATGATAGTCAAGCAGGGACAGAGTATCCGGATAGGATGAATCTGTAACATATTCATAATAAGCTTCATCCACCACAACCAGAACATGTTCGGGAACCTGATCCACAAAACGGGTCAGTTCTTCGTGCGATACGATCGTCCCGGTCGGATTGTTGGGATTGCAAATCCAGACGATGCGCGTTTGATCAGTGATCGCATCAAGCATGGCCTGTAAATCATGAATTCCTTCCCGCAAGGGAACCTTGACCGGTTTTGCTCCTTCAATCCTTGTTGCTGTTTCGTAACGGGGAAATGTCAAATCAGCCATCACCGATTCCGAACCAGGCTCGAGATATGCACGGCCGATCATCTGTATAATTTCATCTGAACCGTTCCCGAACAGGAGGCGCTTTGGATCAGTTTCCAGGTAATCAGCCAGTTTCATACGCAATTCCGGGGCAAGTCCCTCAGGATAAATATGGAATTGATCCTTTATCCTGCTGAGTGCAGGCCAGACTTTGGGTGAACAGCCAAACGGATTTTCATTTGAGGCCAATTTGATAACTTCATTCAAACCGAATTCTCTTTTCACTTCTTCTACAGGCTTGCCCGGCTTATATACCGGTAATCCTCTGATTGATGCCTTCGGTTCCATAGCAATTTCCTTTCATTTTTTAACTCTATCTTACTCTGATTTTAATCCTCTGACAAATTGCCGTATTTCAACAAGTCCAATTTCCCTTTGCGACGGATCAGACAGTGACGGAAGCAGATCCCCGATTTTTTGGACAAGCGCACTCCCTACCACAACGGCATCAGCATGATCAAGAAAATGTTCAACATGCTCTCTTCGGGAAATGCCAAAACCGATTGCCATAGGAACTGGGCTCATCATACGCACAGTATCCAGAAATGACTCGGTTTGTCTGGCGAACTCCCGGCGCACTCCGGTTGTGCCGAGGGAAGAAACGCAATAAACAAATCCCTGTGCAGAAGACACAATGTCCTTGATGCGTTCCCTGGAGGTGGGAGCAACAAGCGGAATGACACTCAGTCCTGCTTCGTTACCCCATTTGCGAAGATAAATGCTTTCTTCATAAGGCAAATCCGGAATAATAATGCCATCGAAGCCATGTTCAACAGCTTCGTGAACCAGACGTTCCATCCCGTAATGCACAACAGGATTGGCATAAGAAAACAGAATCAAGGGAACGTCAATTCCATCCGCCCGTACTTTTTTTCCCAGTTCCAAAACCCGGCTTAAGGTGACTCCATTTTTCAAGGCGTGTTCTCCTGCCGCCTGGATCACGGGTCCATCTGCCACCGGGTCAGAAAACGGAACCCCTACCTCAATCGCCAAGACCCCTTCTTCAGCCAGGCACCTGATGATCTCCCCTGTTGTCGCCAGATCCGGATAGCCACACATGATATATGGAATCAGATATTCAGCTTTTCTCTCCAATGCTTCCTGTAACCGGTTCATTTTTTTCACTCCTGTCCCAGTGCTTTATGAATGGTTTCAACATCTTTATCGCCACGGCCGGACAAATTAATCAAAACCAGATCTTGCGGGTCTCTCTGTTTGGCCAGTTGTACCCCTTCCCAGATGGCATGGGCTGATTCCAGGGCAGGCAAGATTCCTTCAGTCCGACACAGAAGTTTTACCGCCTCGATCGCCTCCTGGTCTGTTACAGCCGTATATCTTACACGTCCTGTTTCATGCAGGTATGCATGTTCAGGGCCTACACCGGGATAGTCCAACCCGGCTGAAATCGAGTGGGCCGGCTTCACCTGTCCATTTTCATCCTGCAAAAAATAACTGTACATGCCGTGCAACACACCAGGTTCCCCTTTGGTAAGAGAAGCAGCATGCAAACCGGTAGACAAACCCCTTCCGGCAGCCTCTACTCCGTGCAGGCGCACTTCCCTGTCTTCCAGAAAAGCGGCAAATATGCCAATGGCGTTGCTGCCTCCCCCTACACATGCCACGACATCTGTCGGAAGGCGATGTTCTCTTTTCAGAATCTGCTCGCGCGCTTCGTCACTGATCACCCGCTGAAAGGTTTTTACAATCAACGGATAAGGATGCGGCCCGACCGCCGAGCCGATCAAATAAAAAGTGTGATCAATTTCAGCCACCCATCTCCTGAGCGCCTCATTGGTTGCATCCTTAAGCGTTCGGGTTCCCGACCTGACCGGTACCACCCGTGCTCCCAAAAGTTCCATGCGAAATACATTCAGCTGCTGCCTTTTGACATCTTCTTCCCCCATGAATATTTCGCACTCCATCCCGAACAGGGCAGCCACAGTTGCTGTCGCCACACCATGCTGTCCGGCTCCTGTTTCGGCAATCAGTTTGCTTTTGCCCATCCGTTTGGCCAAAAGTGCCTGTCCCAAAGCATTGTTGATTTTATGGGCGCCGGTATGATTCAAATCTTCCCTTTTCAGGTAAATTTTTGCTCCTCCTGCATATTCAGTCAGCCCCCGGGCGAAGGAAAGAGCTGTTGGACGTCCCGAATAATTTTTCAGCAAACGGGTCAGTTCTTCCTTGAACGAAGGGTCATTCATGGCTTCCGTAAACCCGTTTTCCAGTTCGATCAATGCATTCATCGTTGTTTCCGGAACAAAACGGCCTCCAAAATCACCAAATCTCCACGAATTTGCCCTGTTGGCAATTTTCTCATTTACAGTTGGCATGCTTTTTCCACCCTTTCCATAAAAAATCGCATCGCCGCGCCATCTTTACGCCGATTTTTTTCTATACCGCTTGATACATCAATTCCATCCGGCTGGTATCTTGTGATTAAATCAGCTACATTGGTTTCGTCAATTCCGCCGGCAATCCATAACGGAACTCCCGCCTTCCGGCAGGCTTCTTTCCATAAAGGAATGTTGTCCCAGTCAAATGCTTGACCGGTTCCACCTTTTATTTCCCCTGCCTGTTTGTCCAGCAGGATCGCATCCACCCACGGCCCGTATAATTCCAATTCTTCCTCAGGCTTTCTCTTATCCTGAATATGGATCACTTTTGTTATATGAACAGCAAACGCAGATTTCAGTCTTTGGCAAAAAGCCGCCGATTCCTCTCCGTGCAACTGAATTCCGGCAAGCGGAGCCAGATGTAACCAGCTTTCTGCTTCCTCCCAGGCAGGATCTTGCAATACGCCAATAGCCATCTGACCTGGGGATACATGTCGGAGCAAATCAGGCAACTGCTCACGAGAAACCGACCTTCTTCTGCCTGGAACCAGAACAAAACCCAATGCATCGATCGGAAGGCTGCTGGCCAGTCTGACATCTTCCGTATTCTGAAAGCCGCAATACTTTATAAACGGACGCCTCATCGGGTTAATCCCTCCCGCAGTCTGCGAACTGCCTGCATCGGATCCTTCTGTCGCATCAGATACTCGCCTACCAGAATCCCTTGTACGCCTGCCTGCTGCAACCGTCTGGCATCAGCCAGGGACAGAACACCGCTTTCTCCGACTACAGGCTGATCTTCGGGCAATAACGGCCTTAACTGTTCGGTATTGGCTATATCGGTCTCAAAGGTGTGCAAATTGCGGTTATTGATCCCGATTACATCGGCTTCACACGCCAGGGCGAGGGGAATCTCCTCTTTCCCATGGATTTCCACAAGGACTTCCAGGCCCAGACGATGTGCAATCCTGGTCAACTGTTGCAACTGTTCCCTGTTCAACAGGGCGGCAATCAGCAGGATCGCATCGGCCCCCATCAGTTTGCTCTCCACAATCTGCCGGTCGTCGATAATAAAATCCTTGCGGAGAACCGGCAAGTTGACGGCCTGCTTCACGTTGACCAAAAAATCCGCATTGCCGTGGAAATAGATCATGTCAGTCAGCACCGACACCGCGGCTGCACCTCCGTCTTCATATCCCCTGGCCACCTTGACCGGATCAATCCCGCTTGCAATTACACCTTTGGAAGGAGAAGCCTGTTTTACCTCCGCAATAATGGATACCGTCTCTCCACTTGTTATCGCGTCTTTCAGGGACAGGCCCCTGGGGAGGGCACAAGCCCGTTCCCAGTCTTCAGGGGTAATTTTCCGGACAAGTTCTGCAACTTCTTTCTGCTTTGTCCTGGCAATCTTTTCAAGAAACATAGGAAACCTCCCTGGAAGCCTGAATTACTTTGTTCAGCTGCATTTCCGCCTGTCCCGACTGAATGATTTCCTTCGCATAACGGGTTCCTTCTGCCAGCGAGCCTGCCCGGTTTGACAGGTAGAAAACGGCACCGGCATTGACACTCACAATATCGGCAGGAGCACCGGGTTTGCCCTGAAAAATCTGTTTAATGATCCGTGCATTTTCATGTGCCGTTCCCCCTGCAATTTCAGCCAGCGGGGAACGGGAAACCCCCAGAGACTCCGGTGTTACTTCGTAAGTCCGGACTTCTCCATCCTTTAATTCACTAATCCGGCTTGCATCGCTGACGGTAATTTCATCAAGACCATCAAGCCCGGCAACCACCAATGCCCGCTCCACTCCCAGAGCGGCAAGTACATAAGCAACTTTTTCGGTCAGGCGTGGATCGTAAATTCCAAGCAGCTGGATTTTTACCCGGGCCGGATTGGTCAACGGGCCCAGCAAATTGAAACAGGTACGAAAGCCAAGTTTGATTCTGGTTGGCATGACATGTTTCATTGCCTGGTGATACAATGGAGCAAACAAAAAACAGAGTCCTGCTTTTTCCATTAATCGGGCCGCTTCATCCTGGTTTAAATGAATGTTCATGTTTAATGCTTCCAGAACATCGGCACTGCCGCTTTTACTGGAAACTGCCCGATTCCCGTGTTTGATGACCGGAACGCCCGCAGCTGACGCTACAATGGCGGCTGCTGTGGAAATGTTGAAAGTTTTTCCGCCATCGCCACCGGTTCCGCAAGTATCAACGGCATGTTCAAATTGATATTTCATGGGAGCAGCCTGATTGCGGATTCCCTTGGCCAACCCGATCAATTCATCCACTGTCTCCCCCTTCATCCGCAAGGCCGTCAGAAAGCTCGCCATTTGTACAGAAGACACCCTCCCGTCCATCATTTCCATCATGACCCGGTTTGTTTCGGCTTGCGTGAGATTTTGTCCGTCAATCATCTTTTGCAAAATGGATTTCATCATACATACTCCCCCGCCTTCATGTCGCTTACCATTGCGAGTGCCTTCAACATCCCGAGTGCCTTGTTCCATGATTCCACAAACTCCGCCTCGGGATCGGAATCGGCAACAATGCCGCCCCCTGATTGAACCCACGCCTGTCCGTCCCGAAACACAATGGTTCGGATCGCAATACAGCTGTCCAGATTTCCGCCAAAACTGAAATAACCGATGGCTCCTCCGTATAATCCCCGTGATGTCGGTTCCAGTTCGCAGATAATTTCCATCGCCCGTATTTTTGGCGCTCCGGTCAGGGTCCCGGCCGGAAAACAGGCTTTAAATGCATCCAATCCTTTTTTTCCGTCCACCATTTCCCCTTTTACCTGGGAGACAAGGTGCATGATATGGGAATATTTCTCAATTTTCATAAAATCGGTTACTTCTACTGTCCCGTATCTGGCGACCCGTCCCAGATCATTGCGTCCCAGATCCACCAGCATCACGTGTTCGGCGCGTTCCTTTTCATCATGAATCAATTCATCAATCAGAGCACGGTCTTCATGCTCATCCCTGCCGCGCGGTCTGGATCCGGCTATCGGGCGCGTCTCTGCCACTGAACCGGTCACACGCACCAGCAGTTCCGGGGAAGTGCCGACAATCGTTTCTTTCTCCAGTTGCAAATAATACATGTACGGTGACGGGTTTAATACACGCAATGCCCGATATACCTCAAATGGCGGCGGAGCAGGTTCCCAGGTAAGCCGGCGGGAGAGAACAACCTGGAAAATATCGCCTCTTTGGATATATTCCTTCGCTTTTTCAACCATTTGCATATACTCATGTTTGCTGATGTTTGCCTGCACATTCCGACTTGTGATCTTTCCTTCCCCCAATGACAGGGATGGAACGGAAACCGGCGTTGTCAGAAATCCTGAGGCCCATTTTTTCAAATGCCGGGCGGTCCGGTCATATGCCTGTTCAATTTCATCATCAGACATCTCCGGCGAGACATGAAGATGGCAGACAAACACAACTTCCTGTCTCAAATGATCAAAAACAAGCAGTTGATCCACAAACATAAAGTGAAAATCATCATCTGAACGGGCCGACTCCGGTTTGGCAATCGGTCGGGAAGGCTCTATATACCGGACCATTTCGTATCCGGCATAACCG
Source organism: Thermoactinomyces sp. (assembly GCA_049587175.1). Lineage (GTDB taxonomy): Bacteria > Bacillota > Bacilli > Thermoactinomycetales > Thermoactinomycetaceae > Thermoactinomyces. The sequence goes on along the minus strand of JBAVDL010000257.1, from coordinate 11,797 downwards.
ACCGCACCTCCCAAAAAAGGCGGAAAATCCTTGTAGGAAGGCGAGTGAAACTGCTCCAGCCTGGAAGAAAGAAACGAAAACGGTTCCCCGGTAATAATCCGGCTTTCCCGGTTACGCTCGGTATAGACAAGTTTTTCTCCTTTTCCTTTAACAACAAAAAAGGGATCAGATCCGACAAATGAATAGCGGGACCAGCGCTTGCCTCCTTCCACACTCTCCAGCAAAAAAGAATATGGCTGATCTTTTACGCGGCTATAAAGACTTACGGGTGTTTCGGTGTCTGTCAAAACTCTCAGGCAAAGGGGAATCATGGAGTACTTCTTTCTCAGAGTCAATACATCTTCCCGGGTGGGGTAAATCAAAAAAATCCCTCCTCTTGACAGGTGAAGAGAGAAAGGATACAGGGGTAAAGGCAGAGGAAAATATAAAAAACCAAAGCAGGAGTTGCTTTGGCTGTTTTCTCCGGATTCTTTTTCAGCCTCTGCTCTGCTCATCTCAACTATATCCATTCTCTTCTCAACTCAGCTCATACAATCAACATACACTAAACTGACAAACCCAAACTGAATAAAAAAACAATCTCATCTCTCTTTTGACTTTATCGAAGGTCAAGCAGTCTGTCAACATTAAATCCAGCTGCTTTACCGGACTCAAACTTCCAGAACCTATCTGGTTTCCATCACCGGAACCAGTTCATGAAGCACTTCCCTGATCTGTGTTTCCTCTATGCCGCTTACAATCTCCACCTGGCCAAGGTCTCTGGGCAACACAAACACATATTTGTCCTGTTTAGCTTTTTTATCCCGTTTCATCGCATCCAGCAATGCCTGAACAGGCCAGGGACGGGCAGAAGCCACGGGCAATTCGAAAGCCTTCAGCAGCTGTTCCGTATAACGAACCAGATCCATGCTGATCCCCAAAACCCTGGCACTTAATCGGGCGGCACCTGCGATTCCGATGGATACAGCTTCACCATGGGTATAAACCCGGTATTTGGATACAGATTCCAGGGCATGACCGATCGTATGTCCATAGTTTAAAATGGCGCGAACTCCGGTTTCACGTTCATCCCGGGAAACCACGGCTGCCTTGATAGCACAGCCACGGCTGATTGCTTCTGCCGTTGCTTCACTGTCAGCAGCAAAAAGCTCCTTACGGTGACCTTCCAACCATTTTACAAACGATTCATCCCAAATGAGTCCGTGCTTGATCACCTCTGCCATTCCTGAACACCACTCCCTGTGGGGAAGTGTCTTCAAACACAGGATATCAAATACAACCATGAGGGGCTGGTGAAAAGCTCCAATATAATTCTTGCCCATTGGATGGTTTACAGCAACTTTTCCACCCACGCTGCTGTCATGGGCCAACAAGGTGGTTGGCAACTGGATAAACGGAATTCCCCTCATATAACTGGCCGCCAGAAAGCCAGCCATATCTCCGACAACGCCGCCTCCGAGAGCGAGAATAATACTCTGGCGATCCAGGCCAAATTGCAGACATTGACCGACCAACTGTTCAAACACTTGCAAATTCTTGCTTTCTTCACCTGCCTTGATGACGGAAAGCCCTGCAGCATAACCGGCCTGAACCAGTTGCTTCCTGAGCCTCTCGCCATAAAGCAGGGCCAGATTGGAATCGGTAACGATCATCAGTTTACGATCCGTTCCAATCTGGTGTTGCTGAAGCAAATCCGGCAATTGTTCCAACAGGCGTTCCCCGATATAGATGGGATAAGGTTGATCCTTTGTATGAACGGTTAGTGTTTTCATCAGAAATTCATCACTCTTTCCCGATACTGTTTTACCTGCTGAACGATTTCATCCATGGTGTCGCTGGAAAACTTTTCAAGCAAGGCCTGGGCGATTTCCCATGCAACCACATTTTCCATGACGACACTGGCAGCTGGAACAGCACAGCTGTCAGAACGCTCTATACTTGCCTGAAAGGGCTGTTTTGTTTCAATATCTACACTCTGTAAAGGCTTGTAAAGGGTAGGAATGGGTTTCATCGCACCGCGCACAATGATTGGCTCCCCTGTCGTCATTCCGCCTTCCAGTCCTCCCAACCGGTTGGTTCGGCGGTGAAACCCGCGCTCTTTGGACCATACGATTTCATCATGCACTTCGGAACCATTCAGCCTGGCCGCCTCAAAACCGAAACCAAACTCAACTCCCTTGAAAGCGTTGATGCTGACAACGGCTTGTGCAATTTTCGCATCCAGCTTGCGGTCCCAATGCACATGGCTTCCCAGGCCGACCGGAACTCCGGCAACAATCGTTTCGACGATACCCCCCAGGGAATCCCCTTCTTTCCGGGCCTGGTCAATCCGTTCCATCATCAGTTTTTCGGCATCCGGATCAAGACAGCGGACCGGGGACAATTCCGAACGCTCCTTGATCTCCTTTAGAGGCAATTGGACCGCTTTCGCTTTGATATTGCCAATTTGAAGCACATGACCTGCCACATCAATTCCGCATGCTTCAAGCAGCAGGCGTGCTACCGCTCCGGCAGCCACACGGGCTGCAGTTTCCCTGGCACTTGAACGTTCAAGAACGTCACGAATATCCCGATGCCGATATTTGATGGCGCCATTCAGATCAGCATGTCCGGGCCGGGGACGGGAAATTTTTCGCTTTTCCGCTTCTTCCGGAACCGGATCAACGCTCATTACTTTTTCCCAATGACTGAAATCACGGTTTTCTATCACCAAAGTTACCGGTGCCCCCGTGGTGCGCCCAAATCTGACACCGGACAATATTTTCACCTGATCTTTTTCAATCTGCATGCGGCCCCCGCGGCCATAGCCCTTTTGCCGTCTGGACAGCTCGCGATCAATCTTTTCCTTGTCAATATGTAACTGACTCGGGAGCCCTTCAATGATTACAGTTAATTGCGGACCGTGTGATTCACCGGCTGTAAGATATCTCATGGTTTATCTTCTCCTCTGCTAAGCTCTGGCAAATAAAAATTTGTAAGTAATGATAACACAGATCATGCAGTGTGGGGAGAGGCATCGCGAACAAAAAGGCATAGCCTGCAGAGCTATGCCTTTCACCCTCAAATCCAGCGATTGATTGTTTTCTCGTAATGGTTCAGTTCCGATTCCTCAAACCATAAAGCAATTTCCCGCTCAGCACTTTCCGGAGAATCTGACCCGTGAACAATATTCATGGAAACATTGACTCCATAATCGCCGCGAATGGTTCCCGGCAGAGCGTCAGACGGATTGGTTTTCCCCATCATTTGCCGGGCGGTCGCTATGATGTTCTCGCCTTGCCATACCATCGCAAACACCGGGCCAGATGTAATAAAGTCAACCAATTCATCAAAGAATGGCTTTTCTTTATGTTCTGCATAATGTTGTTCGGCCAGTTCACGGGATACGGTCATCAATTTTGCACCGATCAACTGGTATCCTTTTTTCTCGAAACGTGATACCACATCACCAATCAGTCCCCGTTGCACACCATCCGGTTTTACCATAATAAATGTTTTTTCCATAAAGTCAGCCTCCAAATAAACAATATCCATAGCCAAAGTTGAAACGGTTACGTAACAAGAAAGATTCTAACAAGTTTAAAATGTAATCGCAACCATGGATTCAGAGTTTATGGATTAATAGGATCGCTGCACAATAAATTCGGCAATCAGCCGTAACGATTCCCGTTCATAGGATGCCGGCAATTCCTTAAGACTTTGCATCGCTTTTTCCATATAACGTTTGGATAAATCAAGTGTATACTCAATCCCGCCCTTTTGCCGTACCAGATGCAATATGTCATCCAGCAGGCCATTTTCGCCTTGCGACCGGAGATAGGCAAGGATCATCTCCCGTTCTGTGGCATCGGCCTGACATAATGCATAAATGACCGGCAAAGTAATATTGCCCTGCCGCAAATCATTCCCGGACGGTTTTCCCAATGTTTTCTCATCTCCTACCAGATCCAGAACATCATCGGTGAGCTGAAAAGCCATTCCAACGTAATAACCGTATGCCTTCAGCCGTGAAATATATTCCGGTTTTGCCTCACTGACCATAGCGCCCAACTGGCAGCTGATTGACATCAACAAGGCTGTTTTCCGCTTGATCCGGTGCAAATAACGATGCAGGGACTGCCGCTCGGAATACAAATCCTCGATCTGGTCGATTTCGCCCAGACAAACCTGCCTTATCGCTGCCGACAGGATTGGATGTACACGGGGGTCACAAAGGTAAGACAATTCCGTAAGCGCACGCGCCAAAATAAAATCTCCCGTATACATGGCAATTTTGTTATCCCATTTTGATTTAACAGTGGACTTCCCCCTGCGTGTGTCCGCATCATCAATCACATCATCATGAACCAGTGTGGCCATATGAATCAGTTCCAATCCTACGGCAACCCGCTTCAGTTCTTCCCGCTTGTAGCAGCCAAACCGGCCGGACAAAAGAACAAAGATCGGACGCATTCTTTTCCCGCCCGCTTTCAGCAAATGGGCAGAGGATTCATTCAATACCTGATGTTCCGTCTTGATTGCTTTTTCCAGCTCTCGTTCAATCCACTTAAGATCATTTTTTAATTTAAAGTAAATTTGTTGCAAATTCATGATCTTCACCCTAACGTATGCCCGGCCCTTTCAAGACCGGATATACAGTTCTCTGTAATTCATATCACCTTCCCTCTTCCTGATCCGGTAACAGGTCAGGAAAAGGTTCAAAGATAGACTTTTTTTATTCTTCCTGTTCATTGCGATTGGTTATTATGTAGACCAGCGCCGATACAGCTGATGGTCAATATGCAACTGATCCAGTACTTTGCCAGCCACAAACCGCACCATGTCCTCAATCGTTTGCGGTTGATGGTAAAAGGCAGGCATGGCCGGTACGACCTGAACACCGAGATGCGCCAGCTTTGACATATTCTCCAGATGGATTGCCGACAGGGGGGTCTCCCTGGGAACAATAATCAGCGGTTTTTTTTCTTTTATCATGACATCGGCTGTCCGCTCCATCAAATTGCCGGAAATCCCCTGGGCAATTCTGGCCAGGGTTCCCATCGAACAAGGAATAATAACCATTCCGTCTGTCCGGAAAGATCCGGAAGCAATACTGGCACCAATATCCTTTAATGAATGGTAGACAAGTGTTCCTTTCAAATGATTGTAACGGTCGTAAAAAAGCTGCTCCCGTTTCCGTACTTCCCAGCCCTGTTCTTCCTTTAACACCCGCCATCCCGCTTCGCTTACCATCAGATGAACCTCATGCCCCTGCCTCAGACATTCTTCCAGCAGGCACAATCCGTATGGTGCTCCACTTGCTCCGGTCATTCCGATGACAATTCGCCTGATATTCATAAAAACACATCCAATAGTGTAAAAGTGAACAAGATAACGCTCAATACCCCATTCATCGTAAAAAAGGCTGTATTTAACCGGGACAGATCATTTGCCGAGACAATTGCGTGTTCATAAACAAGAATAATCAATGCAATGGCTACCCCGACTGCAAACCAAAGCCCCAGGTTCATCAGCAGAAGCAGGGCAATCAAACCGGCTGCCGTACCGACATGCATCAGTGTTGAAATAAGCAAGGCTTTTTTTACCCCAAATCGCGCAGGAATGGAATAAAGTGATTCCTGTCGATCAAATTCCACATCCTGACAGGCATAAATCACATCAAAACCTCCAATCCATAACGCCACAGCAGCAAAAAGAATCAATGACAACATATCAACCTGAGCTGTGGTGGCAACCCAGCCTCCCAGCGGCCCCAGGGCGGTTGCAATTCCCAGAAAGAAATGGCATGTCCACGTAAAGCGTTTGGTATAGGAATAGAACCACAGAAAAAACACCGCAACCGGTAACAGATAAACAGCGAGCATATTTAACTGGTATGCGGAAAAAAAGAGTAATGCGAAAGATATGAACACAAACCCCCATACGAATGTGGTGGAAACAAGTCCCGCCGGAATAGCCCGGTCTTTGGTGCGTGGATTTTTCGCATCAATCCGCCAGTCAATCAGGCGATTCAAGGACATCGCCGCACTGCGTGCCCCCACCATTGCCAATGTAATCCATCCCATTTCCTCCCAGGTTGGGAAACCTCCTCTCACCTCCAAACTTCCCAAAATAGCTCCCATGTAGGCAAATGGCAATGCGAATATGGTATGCTCAAACTTGATCATTTCCAAAACAATCTTTAACTTGTTCCATCCCATCATCAAACCATCTTCCTTCTTGATTCCTCTTTTGGTTTGCGTCCGATATGAAGAGCGGCGATCCCGCCTGTCAACGGATACACCTTGACATCTTCCAAACCGGCTTCTTCTTTCATCAACTTCTCCAATTCCTTGTAATCAGGGAAGTGAACCAAAGATTCGGGCAACCATTTGTACTGTTCATAACGATTCGCAAACAATTTGCCCAGCCATGGCAAAATCCGTTCAAAGTAGAAATAATAAATGGCGCGGAAAGGAGGCCAGCCCGGTTTGGATAACTCCAAAGACACTACCTGGCCTCCCGGCTTGACGACCCGCTTCATTTCTTTCAGCACCTGTACCAGATCAGGGACATTGCGCAAGGCAAATCCAATCGTTGCATGATCAAAAGTATTGTCCGGAAAGGGCAATTCCATGGCATCTCCCTGCACAAGTTCAATTTGGGAAGTCAAATTCTCCCGTTCAACTTTCTTTTCTCCAACCTCCAGCATTTTTTGGCTGAAGTCAAGACCGACAATTTGTCCGGTCTTTGATGCGCGAGCCAGGGAAATGGTCCAGTCACAGGTTCCGCAACAAACATCTATTGCGCTGTCCCCAGGCTCAACCTGCATCTTTTTCATGGTGAATCGGCGCCACAGTTTATGCATGCGAAAACTGAGCAAGGAATTCATACGGTCATAATCTTTGGCAATACTTTCAAACACCTGGTGTACAAATCTGGATTTTGCCTCACCATCAGGTTTCAAACTCCATCACTCTCTTTCAACACAACCGGTTCGATTTGCGGCAATTGTCCTGACAAGAACTTTAAAACAGGATCTCCCAGCTTGTCACATGCCTGCTTGAGGAATAATTTCTTCTTCATCATTTCATCCAGCCACACTTCATTATTCATCAGGTGCGATCCGGCTGCCCGGTCTGCTTCAAAAACTGTTACACATGAAGCAGCAGCCAGAACTTTCAGTTCTTCTTCCACATGAAAAAAATCGGCCAGTGCCGTAACCAGTTTGGACGAGATTTTTTCAAAATAGTACCAGGCTTTTTTTGCGTCCAGAAACTCTCCTCCATCTCTCAGGGCGTGCAAGGACATTTTCCATTCATTAATAAGACAGGTGGCATCTGATAAATAGCGAATTCCTTCTACTTCGTGCTGTCTGGCCAAATGCAGGTAAAACAGACTGCTGTAATGATCTCCGCTTAAAATGGCAAGTTGTTGCCACCGTTCATCATCATGCCGGGGATGTATACGAATCTGTTCATGCATATCCAGTCCCATTTTCAGCAACGTTGCTGCAATAATATACAATTCAACCTTTTTTGCATCCTCTTGCCGCTTATGGAGCAGCCAAACCAAAACTTGCACAAAAAAAACCGGAATTTCTATCTCCCCCAATGTCTCCCTGACATACCGGTTATCTGCACTATCTCGGATTTGTGTAATCAATCGCTCTAACGTTTCGCTATGTATAAATGCCATAAAACTGTTCCCCCAATGAGGCTAATTCAAGCGCTGCGAATAGTATACCATACTTTTTGTAAAGATAGGCATTCTTCCTTGTTTTCCCTCATCTCAACGAAAAAGAAAAAACCGTGCTTTTAAACACTTTTTGCAGAATTTCCCGATCCGATAACGCTTTCAACAAACCCGGGTCAATTTTTCGCAAATCGGTCTCTTTCGCTTCTACCAGCAAACTTTGACCAGATTTGTAATGAACCAGCACCTGTACCTCAGCCACATTGGCTGTCTGCTCCAGTATCCGGCAAATGATACGAACCAGTTCCCTCTCAGCGCTTTGTCTGTTCAATCCGCCGGCATCTAGTTCCAAAAAAATTTTATGATCATAAAAATCAATTCGTTTGAGTGGCATATGAATTTCCTGGCTCAAGATGAAGTCAACCAAATACTCCCTGCTCACTTTTATAGCAGACTGATTTTTGAATACAGGCAACTCTGCCGAATCAGTCCCGCTGGCAGACAGATCCGGAAAAACGGATACCAGGAAAGCCAACCAAGCGGATACGGCAACTGCTGCAAGCATTCTCAGTACAAAGCCCTTCACCTGGTTTCCCCCTTTTTTACCCCTGATACCATTTTATAAAAAGCAGGGGGAAACATGCTTTTGTTGTTCAAACCTCTCTAATCATCCGTGTCCATGGTTCCGAAACTGGTCATGATCGTGGCTTTGCCCCGAATCTTTATGGCTGATGTATTTTCCGTAAACTGCGCAATCATCACTTCTCCCCGGTCCAGCTTCTCCGAGTGATGAAAACGGGTATCTTTTCCCCTCGTTAATCCGATCACGTTGACTCCATTTTCCTTGGCCTTGATTACCACATAATCACCCCAAACATCCTTCAATCCTAATCCCTCCTCAGGACAGTGAAAATCAACTCTATTTTACCATGGTTTATTCTCTGCCATTCCAATAAAAAAGACTCTCCCATGAGGAAGAGTCTTGCTGTTGGTCGGGCTAGCCAGATTTGAACTGACGACCTCTTGCGCCCCATGCAAGCGCGCTACCAAGCTGCGCCATAGCCCGTCAAAATAATTTGTTTTATCTTGCCAGCGACAATTAAAATTATATTACGGGCTTAAAATCATGTCAAGAGGTAATTTTTTATTTGAGGCTGATCAAACTCATCGCTTCTGCACGGGCAGCAGCATCCTCGGCAAAGATTCCTCTTACAGCCGAGGTAACAGTCTTGGAACCCGGTTTTTTTACTCCGCGCATCGTCATGCACATATGCTCTGCCTCAATCACAACAATCACACCATAAGGATCCAGTGTTTCCATGATCGAGTCAGCCACTGTAGAAGTAATCCGCTCCTGAAGCTGGGGTCTTCGCGCAACCGTCTCTATGGCACGGGCCAGTTTGCTGAGACCTGTTACCTTTCCTTCGCGCGGAATATAGCCAACATGGGCTTTTCCGAAAAACGGAACCAGGTGATGTTCACAGGTTGAGAAAAAGGGAATATCCTTGACTAACACCAATTCCTCATGATCTTCGCTAAAGATTACCGAAAAATGTTTTTTCGGATCTTCGTTCAGACCAGTAAAGATTTCTTCATACATTCGTGCAACACGTGCCGGCGTATCTAATAAACCTTCCCGGTTTGGGTCTTCACCGATCGCTTCCAGAATCATTCGTACCGCTTTTTCAATTTTGTGGTGGTCTACCATGTATGTTCCTCCATCCACGATCAAATCCTGATCCGTCTGGTATCATGACCTGGAGTCAATTATACCATAAACTTCCGAAACAAAAAGGCCTCCTGAAAAGAGGCCTTTTTTGCAGGTTTATGTAGTCCCAGCATCCATTGATTATTTATTAACTTCTTCACGCAGTTGTTTACCTGCTTTAAAAGAAACACTCTTGCGTGCTGGAATGATCATTTCCTCACCAGTACGGGGATTGCGGCCTTTACGTTCAGGCTTATCCTTTACTTCAAAGTTGCCAAAACCGATCAATTGAACCTTTTCTCCGTTACGCAATGCTCCGGCGATCGATTCCAATACAGCTTCCACAGACTTTGAAGCATCTTTCTTGGTCATTTGAGTAGCTTCCGCTACTTTATTGATCAGGTCTGTTTTGTTCATAATCACACCTCCGTATACAAATCCACTGCTCGTCGAGCAACATCGAAAAAGTACGACTAACGTGGGACAATCCTATACTATTATATAAGATACCGAAGTTCAAGAGATTATTTGCCATTTTCTGCTCCAGGAATAAAAAAAGCGCCAAAAACGCGCTTTTCACAGGATTTATAATATAATCGCAATTAATCCGCCTGAACCTTCATTGATTATTCTCTCCAACGTTTCCTGCAGTTTGTAACGGGCATTTTCAGGCATCATGGACAGCTTTGCCTGAATGCCTTCGCGCACGATAGAATTCAACGAACGGCCAAAAATATCGGATTCCCAAATTCTTAACGGGTCCTTTTCAAAATCGCGCATGAGGTAGTTTACCAATTCTTCGCTCTGTTTTTCGGAACCGATAATGGGGGCAAATTCAGATGTCACATTAACCCGGATCATATGAATCGATGGCGCTGTTGCCTTCAGGCGTACACCAAACCGATTGCCCTGTTTGATCAATTCCGGTTCATCGAGCGACATTTCTTCCAGTGCGGGGGCAGCAACACCATAACCGGTAGTACGCACCATTTTCAGGGCTTCGGATACTTTATCATATTCCCGTTTGGCCATGCTGAATTCCTGCATCAGTTCAAGCAAGTGGTCACGTCCCCGGATTTCAACACCGACTGTTTCCTGTAAAACCTGATCATATAAATGATCCGGAGCATATAAATCAATTTCTGCTACGCCTTGCCCCATATCCATACCTGACAAGGCCGCCTTGTCAATAAAGTCGTATTGATAAAATTGTCCGACCACCCGATCAACATCACGCAAGCGTTTAATATCTTTTACTGTCTCCCGCACGGAGTTTTCAAAGCTTTGCCTGAGCCAGTGTTCCTCTTCAAGAACCATTACCCAACTTGGCAAATTGACATTTACTTCATGAACCGGGAATTCATAAAGCACTTCCTTCATAATTCCCAGAATATCTTCTTCTCCCATGGTGGCAACACTGACCGCCACAACCGGAATATCATAGGTTTCTATCAGTTCAGCTTTCAAAGCCTGTGTCCGTTCACTGTATGGTTGTGCAGAATTCAGTACCAGAATAAACGGCTTGCCCACTTCCTGCATTTCCCTGATAACCCGTTCTTCTACTTCTTCATATGCTTCACGCGGCAGATCCGTAATAGTCCCGTCGCTTGTAACAACAATTCCTACCGTCGAATGTTCCTGAATCACCTTTCGGGTTCCGACTTCTGCTGCTTCCTGAAACGGAACCGGTTCATCGAACCAGGGAGTAGTGATCATCCTTGGACCATTTTCATCTTCGTAACCCTGAGCCCCTTCAATCGCATATCCGACACAGTCAACCAGGCGGATATTGACATCCAGGCCTTCATCGACATGAATCCGGATCGCCTGATTTGGAACAAATTTCGGCTCAATCGTTGTGATCGTTCGCCCCGCACCGCTATGCGGCAACTCATCGGTCGCCCTGACCCGTTCTGCCTCATCTTCAATGTTCGGTATCACTACCTGCTCCATAAACCGTTTGATAAACGTTGATTTACCGGTGCGCACCGCACCGACCACACCCAGGTAAATATCTCCTCCTGTTCTCTCTGCAATATCTTTCAGGATATCTACTTTTTCCACGAAATTCCCTCCTCTAGAACTTAAACCTGTCATTCTGGACTTGTCGCCGGTGCGAAGGCAACCCCTCCCTCCCGGAACCTTCCTTGGACACTACTAATATATGAATGCATCTTGCCAATATGAATCTTTGGATAAAAAAATAGAGCTCTCTTTTTCAAAGAGCTCTCAGACTGTAGATAAACCCCTTCTAGTAACTGAGTACAGACGGGGTTTTCAAATAAACTCATTAAAAAATCGACGATGCCGACGGTTTCGCCATCGCCAATTAGCCAGTTTTTTTAAATTCATAGCAGCAAAAAGCAGCATCGCCTGCATCTGAACACGACGCTTCCCACGAAGCGTCGTCCAACG
>JBAVDL010000256.1:0-5240 GCA_049587175.1 Thermoactinomyces sp. | reverse complement strand
AAATAATACCGGTTACCACTCCCATCGAGGAACCAAGCATTTCCCCGCCAACCAGGGCCAGTGTCAAAACGGCATATCGCGATATTATGTTTACTATAGTCAGCTCTCCTGCTTGCCAACCCATCATTCCACTCATGACAGAGCCCATCAGGATGACAAGACAGACAATTTCTTCCTGCCTGAGGGAAATCCGTTTTTTCTTTACCGTAAAAACAGGCAGGGATTGTACAAAAATAAATGTCAGGATAAAGCTGAGAAGCATTTCAACCCCGGCCAGCAATAACTGATACGGGTTCCAGTCTCCCCACCACCACTCGGCAAGGTGGACCACGATACTGCAAAACCCAACGGCAAAAGGGGAGTAACTGATCTGTCCTTTTCCCAAAACGTCAAAGCCCTTCTGAATAAGCAGGTAAATCATGAGGCTGCCTGTCATTTTGGCCATTTCAAAACTGCTGATCGTTGCAGCCCCTGCAATCAGGGACAACATAACTACAGGCCACTGTTTTCTGGCTATATGATAGATTACCGCAAGATACGCCAGCGCAAATGGCGATACCGTATCCAAAATGGTTGCTCTCCCCAACAGTACTCCCATCATAATGATCGGAATATTCCACGTCTTTGCCACCCGGTACATGATCCGTTTTTGTCTGCCTTTCTCCAGACCAAACCAGTTGCTAACCGGACGAAACAGAAAATTCCGCAAATAAGTTCCTGCTTGCATGTTTCTCACCTCGCGATCAATTGTGCCACCCATTATAGCGAGGAAACATCTGGAAAGTTTGTCACAATGTCTGAAAAGACAAAAATTTTTTGCGACATTTTCTCAAGCTATCTCCTCCCCGGCTGTCCTCCATACAGTTCGCCAATCCTTTTTAAAGAAATACAAACAAATAAGCCCCCGGCTTCCCCCGGGAGCTCACTCAAATCCCGTCATTCTGTGTCGTTATCTCTCAAGCCGGACAGGTAAGCGACAAAACTTCCAATAACTTGCCATGCTGTCTGCCGGTTTGTCGAAAACAATTTTTAACGAGGCCGGCTTGAGGAATCAGTCAAGGGATACATGGTTGCCTTGCGGATAAACGAAGGAATAAGCTTGTGATTCTTGTGCAGCCGAATCATTTGATCCAATGTTCTGAGCGCATAGACCTGCTGTTTTCGTTTCAGCTGTCCGCGTTCAATGGAATCGGCAAATTCATCAATGTCAATCAGGTGATAATGGTCTTCCTGATCAATAATCAGATCAAGCAGCAGATCTACCATGACGTAACGCAACCGGCCAACCTGATGCATCTGCATCACATCACAATAATAATAGAGGAATTCCCCGGAACGCCCAAATACCTTGGAAATGGTATAACCTTTGCGCACAAAATAATAAGTAAGAAAGATCCGCTTGCCATCAGGATTGGCATACTGTGTGGAAAAACAATGACGACCTCGCCAGTCGCGAACTTTTTCCGTATAGGTTTTATTTATAGTCGTAAATTTTATCTTCTTGATGACGACATTCACACAATCACTCCCATATACTCATCAAAGGCATCTTAAAATAACACAAAAAAAAAGGCGATGTCTACCCATTCGGGCCAGCTCGCCTTTTCCTTACATATTTGGTAGCGGCGGAGGGCCTCGAACCCCCGACCTCACGGGTATGAACCGTACGCTCTAGCCAGCTGAGCTACGCCGCCACATTTTTGGTTGCGGGGGCAGGATTTGAACCTGCGACCTTCGGGTTATGAGCCCGACGAGCTACCTGACTGCTCCACCCCGCGTCAATTTTCAGTTGCTTTCGTCGCGAACAAAGATAATTATACAAAGCAGCAGCGTACATGTCAATACCAAATTTTATTTTTTATTTTGGATTTCCCATCACTTGTAAAGAAGATATCTTTTTCGCATCTCCTTAAATTGTTTCAATTCCTTATCCCACAGGCGAGTTATCTCTCTGGCCGTTTTTCCCTGATCAATCCGGAGTCGCAACTGATCCGTCCCTGCCAAAAGATCTATCCAATATCGTTCCCCGGATTTCAACCAGGCAAACTGGTCCGGATATAATTTTCTTGTTTTCTCAATAATGGCAATTCCTGTAAGCACAGGGTCAAACCGTTTCTTGTCGGTAATATGTACCTGAACGCCCCCTACTGTTTTCCCTTTATATTTGGAGAACGCAGGGGTGTAATAGACTTCCCGGAAATAAACACCGGGCAGATTTTCCCGGTTTAGGGCAGCAGCCAATTCCCATCCCTTTATGTAAGGTGCCCCGATCAATTCAAACGGACGGGTTGTTCCTCTTCCTTCTGACAAATTGGTTCCTTCAATCAGACCCATTCCCGGATAAACGCGGGCTGTTGACAGGGTGGGCATATTGGGAGAAGGCATTACCCATGGAAGCCCCGTTTCCTCATAAGTTTTGTCACGTGTCCAGCCTTTCATCCTCACCACATGCAGGTCCGCCTTGTTTTTTATCTGATCATTGAACAAGTATGCCAATTCACCAACAGTCATTCCGTGTCTGAGGGGAATTGGAAACCGGCCGACAGAGGATTCATATCCTTTTTTTAACACGGGCCCCTGTACTGTTTCTCCTCCAGTTGGATTGGGACGATCCAGGACATAGAATGGTTTGTGCGCCATGCCCGCTGCCTGCATGGCATCCGCCATCGTATAAATATACGTGTAAAAGCGGGTTCCAACATCTTGCAGATCAAAAACAAGTACATCGACTCCTTTGAAAAGGGGAACAATTTCCGCCGGCTTTTTTCCGTACAGGTTCTCAAACGGAATTTTCGTTTTTGGATCCACGATGGAACCAGGCACTTCGCCGGCCTGTTCTGTACCGCGCACTCCATGTTCAGGCCCGAATACTTTCGTAATCCGAATCCCCCTGGAAAGCATTGCATCAAGCCCATGCCGGTAATCGGCAGTAATACCGGTCGGATTGGTAATAAGCCCAACACGTTTTCCCTGTAAAATCCGGGGGTTTTGCAGGACCTGTTCCAGGCCGGTTACAACCATTTTATCATTTTTGCCGTTTAAATGGAAAAACAAAACAGCTCCCAAAAACACCGCAATGATCAGTATGATCCCTGCCCATTTTTTCATGCATTGCCTCCTCCCTTCAAGGGATTCCCCTCCCCAAATGTTGAGATAAAAAAGCCTCTTGTTCCCCTTTCAGAACAAGAGGGCGTTTTTGTTCACTCTCCTTCTTCTTTAATAGTGTATAGTTCTTCCCCCGGTTTTCCGTAACCCATCTTATGAGCCAGTTCGAGCATATAATCTTCCGACTTCAATTTTTGGACTTCCTGCTTCAATTCTTTTTGTTTCATTTGGATTTGAGCCAATTGCTCCTGTTTGGCCGCCAATTCCTTTTCCTGTTCCCAGACCCGCATTTGCTGGACAAAACTTTGCACTACAGCCCAGCAAGTAAAAACAACAACGATGACGAGCCAGACCAGTCTGCGCCGCCGGACAGCAGGATGTAAAGGACGAGCCGATTTTGACGAGGATTGCGACATTCGTTTTCTCTCCGAACCCTGCGGATGCTTAAACGAAAGGACTTTATCTTTGCCATGTTGGAAAGGCATATTTATCCATCCTTATCTCTGTTCTTATTCCACCATGCTTTCATTTTTTGACTGATATTCCTGCCTTTTTGGAGCCAAGGCAAAGACCAGGCATGAATCCGTACGGCAACCGTACGCAGCAGCAAAACAAACGGAGACAGCAACAATCTGACAAGTGCATAAATTCCCTTCCACAAGAAAAAGACAAGCCTGCCCGTCAACTTCCAGACAGCATTGGCAGGAACCCATAAACCCAAATACAGCAGACGAAAAAGAAAAGACAGGATTCGTTCCGCAACATTCAACAAGATGCGGATTCCGTAAATTGCCTGTTGGCTTACCCATTTAAAATAGATAAAAAAGCCTGTACACACGGCAACAAAAAAATAAAAACGAAGTTCTCCCCAGTTGCTCCAAAACAGCAAGCCACACACCAAGGCAGCTGAAACAATCCAGTAAAGCAGGTCAATGAGAGAAATCAACCATCCGCGCAATCGAAAACGTACCGTCAGGACACGGTAGAAATCGAGAATAAGCCCGATAAAAACCCCGGATCCAAACATCAAGGCCATCGTAAGCCATTGTGTCTGCAGAGTCACTTGAAAATCCGGCTCCAGACACTTTTCCCTTTTTCATGTGCAGGCATGGATGCATCCAGATAGCTCATATCCACAATATGGCCTTCTATCGAAACCCGCCCCTGATCCAGATCCAGGTTTTTTATATGCAAATCCTGTCCCCTGATCCCCAGATATCCGTAATCGGTTTGAAGCAAAAACTCTTCACTGTCAAAGCTTTCCACCCGGGTTACACCGCTTACTTCCAAAGTGTTGCGGTTCATCATCACGATTTCGTGCGGGTGTCCGCCAAACGTTTCTTCCATCTCACGTACCTCCTCTCCTGGTACATGATATGGACAAAGTCTTTATCATAGAACTGATTTTTTGCTGTCTTTGAAGCTTGGCCATCTATGCTTTCTGGTCATTATGGACGGCTTCTTCGCGCAAAAGTGTATACATTTGCCCTGCATCCTCCTTGCGGACGGAATTCAGCAGTTTTTCCACGCGTACCGTCACTTTTTTCTGCCCATAACGAATGGAAACCTCATCACCGACAGCAACGGTTGTCCCCGCCTTTGCTGTTTTTCCGTTAACCGTAACCCGACCCTGGTCACATACTTCCTTGGCCAATGTCCTTCTTTTCACTAAAAAGGATACTTTTAAAAATTTGTCCAAACGCATGATGCCACCTTCTATCTTTTAAAAATTCTTGGGCAATGAAAAAATCCCTGCTTCTATCCTGGCAAATTTTCCCGTTCAATCATTGCCTTTCTCCAACCGTTTGGCTTCATCCCACCATGCATCCAGCTCAGCAAGGGAAAAATCTTCCCACTTTTTCCCGGACATCTTCACTTTGCCCTCCACATAGCGGAAGCGGCGTTCAAACTTGTAACAGGCGCCAATCAGGGCAAGTTCCGGCTGAACCCCGATAAAGCGGGAGAAATTGACCAATGCAAACAGGACATCGCCCAGCTCCTCTTCTTTTTCCGCCTGGCTTTTTGCCTCAACAAGTTCTTTTAATTCCTCCCGTACTTTTTGCAGGACCTCTGTCGGGTTTTCCCAGTCAAATCCCACCTTGGCCGCCTTTTTCTGCTGTTCATAAGCTTTCATC
>JBAVDL010000255.1:0-4235 GCA_049587175.1 Thermoactinomyces sp. | reverse complement strand
GCTTATTACTGGTTCCATACAAAAATGATAGGCGCAGCCTTACAGAACCAATTATAAGAAAGACAGAGGTAACTTTTTGTCATCTCTGCCCAATCATGATATACCCTATGAATTATTAATTATACTGAAATGTTCTTTCAGTTTATCCGAATATAAGTAAACATGTTCCCAATATGACCCCAAGCATGAAGAAAAAAAGGCCTAATGTAAAACGATCAATGGCTATAAGTCCTAAAATTAAATTAAGGAACATAACAATAATATTATCCTCTTCTTTAAATGCTTTCGGTTTCCATCTAAATATCCAAAATATAGAAGTTTCAATGATTCCAAGTACAAGAAGAAATAATCCAACTAATTGAAACTCTGACATAACCGAAACCCCCTATATTACCAAATATATAAGATGGTGTTTTCAGAACTAAAATGAGAATGAGGTTGTACAAAATTCATAATCTCTGAATAAATGAAAGAAAAATATTCTCGTTTTTATAAACGAAGCATATCTTAGACTGTTCCAGATTTTTTTGTAAAAATCCCCTTTACCACACCGAGGGAACTCATTTAGCAAGCCTTTCTTCCACAGTTAGACGCTCAGTCAAACATAGAGTGGGCTCAAACGATCAACTTTTGAAACAAACTTCCAGTTATTTTTAGCTTTGCAATACTATAAAAAAACACCGGGTAGCACAAATATACTACCCGGCAAGATTTCACAACGACGTATACCTAATCGAAGATAGTAAATACCCCGGCTCAATTTTCTGATAAAATTATATGCATGATAATATCTCCACACAAACGCAATAACAGTAGCAGTTGTTGCTATTGCCAATAATACCCTTCCCGTTATTAGGGATACACGTGCAACACCAATCATGAAAATCAATATAAATCTAATTCTTTTAGATACTTTATACCACCCCCATACAAAATACCATAAACTGCTTAGGGCCTTAAAGAGATAATAAACTCCCAAACTTATATAACGCCAAGACCAATGACCATTAGGATCTACATTTATTACAGGATTGTTATTACCATAAGTATACTTGTTTAAGCTTAATGGTTGATCCTCAAACCCATCAAACGTATCCCTCGTCAAAAACCTTCCTGTCTCCGGATTGTAATACCGGCTTGCAGGTAATACATTCCCGTTTCCCAGTCGTAACGGTATCCCCAGTAGAGATAGGGGCTCTTGAAGGTTCCCGTATGCGCTGTGATCCGGCCATAGGCATCGTACGCATAAGTGGCGACCACATTTCCATTGGCATCGGTAAGTGCGATGACATCGCCCAGTCATTCAGTTGGAAATAGTAGGTTTGTCCGCTTTTTGGATTGCCGTTTTTGTCGTATGCGTAATCGGTGTAGCCATTAAGGAAACTTCTGTATATCAGTGTAAAATAAAACTAACTAATAAGATAATAATTAGAATAAAAGAACCGATAAAATAAAATAAGACTTTGTCAGACTTTCCAAATAGATATAAATGTATAAGAGTAAGTACAAAAAGAACTCCCAATAATAACGTACCCCAATAAACCCATCCATCAAATTTTGACACACTAACAATAAATATAATAAAAACAACGAAATGCATTATCCTTTTCATTAATTTTTCCATAACCATCCCACTTTCTTTTTTATTGAAAATAGTAGCACACTCTTCACCTTACAAATTCTAGAGAGTGTGCTACATCATTCTGCTTTGGGATATTTATCCCCTAAAGAGTTTCATCAATCTATAACTTCAAATGTTGCTTGACTGTCTGGACAAACGGGGTTCATTAAGCAAAAAAGACTTTCTTACACTAAGTACAATACAGCAAGAAGTTACATTCTACCCGATCATTCTGAGTACTCTATTCTTAAGACGAGTCATCCGGGATACATAAATTCGACCCACTCGTGTCCTAAGGAAGTAGCGATCAGGATTCAAATATCTATTTGCAGCTGTTACAAAACTTACACCAATGCCACCGTAAAACACGCCTATAAAACCTGCTTTTATACTCCTCCAAACTCTTCGACCAAAACTGGTTCGACTTAATTTAATTATGGTGTGCTTGACTAGAATTGGTGTTCGAAGTGCTCTTAGGGCTCTATAAGTTCTAAGCCATGGAAAGAAAAATGACAGTGCAACTGTAACAGGCTTCATTATGAACTCTCTAAATATAACATTAACAAGCCACCTCATTACCCGTTTTGCGTAGCCCTTTAATGTTTTGTAAAAGTTACCATCTGAATCAACATTCATTACAGGATTATTCACAGCATAAATGTACTTGTTGAGGGTTAATGGCTCCATCTCTTCACCTGAGTCAGTATCCCTCGTTAAAAACCTTCCCATATCCGGGTTATAATACCGGCTTTGCAGGTAGTACAACCCCGTTTCCCAGTCGTAACGGTATCCCCGGTAGAGATACGGACTCTTGAAGGTTCCCGTATGCGATGTAATTCGGCCATAGGCATCGTAGGCGTAGGTGGCGACCACGTTTCCATTGGCATCGGTGAGTGCGATGACATCGCCCTGGCCATTTAATTGAAAGTAGTAGGTTTGTCCATCTTTGGTCATGCTGACAGGCCGATTCTCTCCGTCGAAGGTGTAGCTGGCTACCACCTGGCCAGAGGTGTTGGTTTCAAAAGATACATTTTTGTTTTCGTCATAATGGAAATAAGTGGTGCCGGTACTGGTAGTCATACTGGTGCGCATGCCGTCAGCCCGGTAGGCAAATTGGACGGTATCTGATCCCGACTGTACCCGCGTCAGGCGATTTTCGGCATCATAGGCGTAGGTCTTGCTTCCGTCGTTTGTCAGGTTCCCGTTTTTATCATAGGTATATGCTTGTCCATTGACAGCTGTCAGTTGGTCGACATCGTCATAGGTATACGTAGTGGTTGTCGTGGAACCGTCCCTGGTTACTTTTTTCGAAGTCCGGTTTCCTGCCGCATCATAGGTGTACTCCGTAATCGTTCCGTCAGGTGCCGTTTCTTTTATCAGTTGATCCAACTCGTCGTATTCATAGGTGGTGGTGCCGGATTTGGACGTGATGGAAGTAATGTTGCCTTTTGTATCATAGGTGTAGCTGAATGAATCAATCGGATTGCCATATTTGTCGTAGATCGTTTGCTTGACCAGATCCCCGGCTCCGTTGTACGCAAACAGGGAGAGAGTACCGTCATTGTTCTTGCGGCTGGCTATTTGATCGTTTTCATTATAGGTGAAGGCAGCCACATTATAGCCCACAGTTAAACATTGTTGAGGGTTTGTGGAAGTTTTTCAAATCGGACGTCATTAACAATGTTTTCTACTACACATTTGCCATTAGTACGAATGTCAGACAGTTTATGAATAAGATTATGCATCACTTTCGAATATTATCGATGTCTCTGTGTAAGATTGTGACCTTTCGATTTAATACTTCAACTTATATAGATTAGCAATAGGTCGTTAATAAATCCGCTATAAAAAACGAGAAAAAACAGAAGACACTTTAAACATTTTTTTAATTAGGGTCTAATCCTTTTTCTTTGATTTAATAATTTTTTTAATTTTATCAAATGTTTTTTTCTCACCAAAAATAGCAATTAAAATCATTATTAAAGCTCCTATGCAACTTACAATAAATGAAAATAAGTAAATTATTGAAATAAGAACGTGTTTATTGCTTATACTATCTACAACAAAAGTAAACACAAGATATGGAAGGGAAATAGCTGCAGGTATAACACTTAAAAGCCTAAGTAATAATTTTTTGCTATTCTCCCAAAATAGATCTGTATAAATAATTATAGAAAAAATAATTATTATCCCTATTATAACTCCTAACGCAATAATCACCTTCACTTGAATAACTCCCTTCACTAATAATTAAAACCATCACTCTTAAGTATTTAAAAAGTGGGCAGCAAATTTGCCGCCCATTTATTACCTCCTACGTAATCCTATTCGAAGATAGCGCCACCCCACTCGAATATCATGGTAGTACCTTACGAAACGGTATATACCACGAGCTCTCCATATATAAACGAGAACAAGTGATGTTAATATTAATGCTGTTTCATATCGCTGAACTATAAGAGCAAACCTTGCGGCACGTATAACCCATATAATGACCCCATACGCTTCCAGACAAAAGAGAGAGTATAATAGGAAGCAAAAAAGGGGTCTTTTTTATGGGACGGAGAAAATGGACTGCTGAGGAAAAAATGGAGATTGTTTTGGCAGGGATGGC
>JBAVDL010000254.1:0-31163 GCA_049587175.1 Thermoactinomyces sp. | reverse complement strand
ATCGTACGCAATGGCACAGTTGAAAAAATTGCTGATGCTGTATTAAGTGGAAAAGCAAAAAATAGATCCTGGGCAAAACGAAGAGGATTAGTGGAATCAAAAATCTGGCAGGTAAAGGAGAAAGAATGATGGCAACTGTACAGTCTGCAAATATAAACAAGGTTGACAGAAAACATTATTTGGATCATATCCGTTGGGGAACAGTCATGTTGGTACTGATTTATCATGTATGTTATCTGTACAATACGGTCGGCGTACCTTTCCCGATTGCGCAAGATGCCGGGATACGCGCATTTGATACGTTTTCCTATATTGTCTATCCATGGTTTATGGCAATTCTTTTTTTGATAGCCGGGATGAGTGCCCGGTATGCGCTTCAGAAACGGACAGATCGGGAGTTCCTGAAAGACAAGGTGACCAAGCTTCTGGTTCCGTCCACCCTGGGATTATTTGTTTTTCACTGGATTACCGGTTATCTGCATATCAGACTGGGTGGCGGTCTTGATTCAATTCCGGGCTTTATCCGCTATCCTGTTTTCGCCATAAGCGGGACCGGGCCGCTGTGGTTTATCCAAATGCTGTTTCTGTTTTCTGTATTATTGGTGTTAATCAGGAAAATAGACAAAAAAGACAGGATATGGGCCTTTTGCGGAAAGATTAACATTGTAATGATCCTGTTACTTGTTTTCCTGATCTGGGGCGCTTCACACCTGTTCAATCTGCCGGTACTGACGACCTATCGCTTCGGGATCTATGGTACCGCTTATCTGATCGGCTACTTTGTTTTCTCCCATGAAAAAGTACAGAATTCCATCGAGAAGATCCGTATTCCAATGTTAATTGTCGCTGTAATTCTTGGTGTTGCCTTTACGGTTCGTTACTTTGGCAGTAGTTTCGTCTCCACTGAATGCCTGACCAGTTTTTTAACCAACTGCTATTTATGGGCTGCTATTCTCGCAATTCTCGGCTGTGGAAAAGCCTGGTTCAACAAGACCTCTGCTTTCGCTTCCTACATGACGAAATCCAGCTTCGGTTTTTATGTGGTGCATTACCTGGTTGTATTTCTGGCCTGCTACTTTGTCTACCAGTACAGCAGCTTGCCCAAGGCGCTGAATTATGTTTTGGCATTGGCAATTGAGTTGCCCGGCACGCTCCTGCTTTATGAGTTGTTGCGGAGAATCCCGATGATCCGCTATCTTGTGCTTGGTATTAAAATTAATAAGCAAAATAGTTAATATAAGCTGATGTAATGCCTATTAAATGATAAGCCAGGTTAAAGAAAGAGGAACATTGGAAAGAATGGATTTCCAACTGGTGATAATCCGGGGTCCTGAGGGGGTTATGAATTGTTTTTCGCATAAGGAGAGGTGGTCGTCATACACTGTTTTTCTGTGAAAGTCAATTGTATCGTCAATCAACGTGAGAAAAGAAAGAAATAGATTATAGTGCCGCTGAGGCTGGAAAAATCCAAAACAGAGATATATCGCCTGCGAAAATGAAGCAAGTTGAAAATGCAGAGCATAAAGTTTAATAGTTATGTGAGCTGAAAGGGTATGATGAGCAGTGATAGGCAATCAGGAGGGTAACAGTCTTTGATGATAAACTGACTGTTGAGTATAAGTCAAGTGTTGAACTTGATGCAGAAATATAAGATATTGAAATGATCGCCAATCCAGGGAGCTGTTGCCTGATTGGCGTTTTTTTTAATTTAATCAAGATTACACATGTTTATTGATATTGTTATCATTAAGGTGTAAGCAACATGATTGATGTAACTGATTTTTTGCAAGAGACTATAAAGGAAAACGGATAAGCAATAATGGAATAATGGTTAAGGTCATTTTCAGGCACTGTACAGCACATTGAAATTTTGAGAGAGGTGTAACAAATGCCTACACTTGAAAGTAATGGCGCAACATTGTTCTATCAAGTAACCGGGGAAGGCTCACCGATAATTTTTACCCACGGTGCATCCTGGAACCATTTACAATGGAATAAACAGGTAGATTATTTTAAAGATCATTATAAGGTAATTGTATGGGATGTAAGAGGGCATGGCTACTCATCATTGCCGGAAGGACCTGTTGACTCAGAGAATTTCAGTGCTGATCTGATTGCCCTTATGAATCATCTGAATCTGGAAACTGCTGTTATTTGCGGTTTGTCCATGGGAGGACATATCTCATTACAGACGGCAGTCAGATACCCGGAGAGAGTGAAGGGGTTAATACTTATTGGTACACCTTGCAGCAATACATTTAATCTGTATGAGAAAATATTTGTTCCGATCAACCGTATATCCAGTAAGTTGATACCTATGAAGATAAGTGGCAAAATCCAGGCTAAAATGTTATCCAGATTTAATCCTGAAAACTATCATTATATAACTGAAGCTTTTTCCATGCTTTCACATGACAAATGGAACAGGGTATGGTCCGCTGTGACCCGAATGGAAAGCAAAAAAGATCTTCACAAAGTTAAGTGCCCAACGTTATTGCTGATTGGCGACCAAGATAATATGACTAACCACCAGCAAACTTATATGCATCAACATATACCCGATTCAGAAATAAAAACCATTGCCAATGCTCACCACGGAACGAATCTGGATAATCCTGACGCTGTAAACCAGGCAATATTCGATTTTATCAAGAAGATCAGTTGATTGTATTTTTTAGATAAGAAAAGCAATCATCCGAAAGCATTTATTTTGGCTATTTTTGATATGAAAATGTAAAATGATGATTTTTGGATAAAAGGTGCACTTGACTCAGGAAAAATGATCTGATGTCTGCTAGGAGAGGCAAGGTAGTACGATGGGAAACAAAATAGTCAATACTAAAAGTGTAATAATATATACTTTAATAGTTGGTACGATTCTGGGAGTTTTTTCAATTCTTTCAGATATTATTCCGTATCAACTGGAGGATGAAAATATATTCGGGATTGCTTTATTCATTTCAGGCGGAGTCATGAACAATTTGGCAGTTTGGTTGATACTGTCTATGATTGCAGGTTATAAATTTTGCAATTCCTTCAAGTCGTCAGCAATAGCAGGTGCGTCCTTTACGGTGTATGCAATTATTCTATATTTTATCTTTAGCTATTTAATAAGGATGGATGTTAAGCCATCTTTTGACTGGTCTGTTTTTCTGATTTGGATATTAGGTTCTGGTTTCGGGGGAGCTATGGGAAGCACAACTGGATTTTTGGCTCGGCGATATGAGATATTGTGGGGAATTCCTGTTGTTTTTATTGCAGTTCAACTGATTCGATATGGTGAAAGGATTTGGTGTCAGCCAACAAGTATTGCTACCAATATTATTCTTTTGGCAGTGGCGTTTGGTATTTTGATATTTGGTATATCCAAGGCTTATAAGAAACACTAACCGGCCAACGGATATACTATTTATACTATCCTATTCAATTAATTCTATTGTCATAAACATTTTCTCCCATGCTCGTTTTGCTGTTATCTCAAGATATTTTGAGTATTTGACAGTAAATAGCTTGAAAAACATAGGTTTGAAGAAAAAATCACAAAAAGGAGCTGATAATTTCAGCTCCATTGCTATGTGAAAAAAGTTTTTTTGGGTTTGTTTGGCGAACCTTATTTGCAAAGGGATTGCAGATGGTATTTTAACGCATAAAGTCAAGTGTAAAATAAAACGCATTTCTCTTTTTGTCATCCTGGTTGGGGCAGTGATTTTGGGCAGTATCGGCCAAATTTATGCCGGTGGCGGTACTTTTGACGTTCCCGGAATTAATGAACATTTTGATCAGGAGAATCCCGGTCAGTAACCATCAGAAAAAGCACTTGTCACACAGACAGTTCTGGAAGAAAAGCAGGTCTTGGGACTGGGTCACCGAACCTATAACGGTGCCTGGAAATGGACGAGAGACAAAGCATTTGCCGCTTTGAACCGGACCAAAGAAGTTTGGGATTGTGGACAGTGGTCTGGAAAATATATCAGATGGTTTGACGAACGATGTAAAAGTGCGCTTAGCAAAAAGGTATGACTATTTTATATAGATGATTAAGGGGTATGCGTTCCCCCTCTTTCTCCGAATAATCCATAGGAAAATAATTTTCCTAAATCCAATCTGGCTTTTTTGCTTATATTGGATTGAAGAACTCCATTAATTGAATTGATGTACAAAAGTATTGCTTCGGAAGAAAGTTCGCTATCGATGTAGCCTTCTTTTTTACCCTGATCAATCAGATCCATCAATAAAGGAATTGATTTATTATTCTTATATTCCTCAAGAAATTCCAGAACAATCGGGTCCTTCAGGAATTGTGATTGATAAAAATCTTCACTTATATCATTTGCGCTTTCAATAGATATAGAGAACATTTTTTCAAACTTTTCTTGAAAGGAAAGGTCACTTTTAACCAATAACTGGAGATCCTTCATTATTTTATCCATAAAGTAAAAGCAAGACTGCCTTACTAATTTTTCTTTACTTCCAAAAAAATTATAGATGCTAACGCGTGATACATTTGCTTTTTCAGCTATTTCAGTAATACTGACGTTCTTTATTCCATTAGCTGAAAACAATTCAAAAGCAGCTTCCAGAATATCCTCCATTTTCTTTTCTCTGCGCAGTTGAAAACCATTCATACTATCACCTCTTTGTAAGAATAACAAATTTCGTGAACTATTTCGAGAATATAGTACATATAGTTGTTGACGATGCTTTTCAGATGCTATATTATGAACTAAAACATATAAATAGTTCATAATTTTGATAAGAGAAGAGGGGCATTTGTATGGGTTCTTATGTGCTTGGTTTTGATGAGATTGATAAAACAAAACTGATGGTTGTTGGAGGCAAAGGCTTAAATTTGGGGGAACTATCCAGGATTGAAGGGATAATAGTACCAGAAGGTTTTTGTGTTACTACAGAAGCGTATAAAAGAGTAGTTGAGCATAATAGAGAGCTTGACAAACTGCTGGAACAATTATCATTACTGAAAATAAAGGACAGGGAAAAGATTGGAGAAATCACTGAAGAGATCCGCCAGATCATTAAAGATACAGAATTCATCAAAGAAATAAAGGAAGAAATAACTAAATATATATTAAAGTTTGGCGAAAAACATGCCTATGCTGTACGTTCAAGTGCTACAGCCGAAGACTTGCCGTTGGCTTCCTTTGCCGGACAGCAGGATACCTACCTGAACATAATGGGTACCGATTCTATCCTGGAGCATATCGGAAAGTGCTGGGCATCATTATTTACTGATCGCGCAGTGATTTACCGTATGCAAAATGGATTTGATCATCGCAAGGTATATCTTTCTGTTGTTATTCAACGGATGATTCTTCCTCAAGCTTCCGGGATTATGTTTACAGCTGATCCTGTCACTTCCAACAGAAAGGTATTATCAATTGATGCAAGTTTTGGGCTTGGAGAAGCTCTGGTTTCAGGTTTAGTGAATGCAGGTACCTACAAAGTGAGAGATGGAAAGATTATTGATAAGAAGATAGCGGCTAAAAACCTGGGTATATTTGCACAAAAGGAAGGTGGAACTGAAAAAAGAGAGATTGAAAAACAACAGCAAAATATGCAAACGCTGACCGATGGAGAGATTTTGCAGCTTGAAGTCATGGGCAGAAAGATTGAGGCTTATTTTGGCTGCCCCCAGGACATCGAATGGTGCCTTGTTGACGAAACCTTCTATATAGTGCAGAGTCGCCCTGTTACTACTTTATATCCCATACCGGAAAACGGCGGAAAGAACCGGGTATATATGTCCATGGGCCATCAACAGATGATGACAGAGGATATCAAACCCCTTGGAATCTCTTTTATCAGGCTCTTATCATTTTGGTTTGGAGAAAATTTAAAGGATGCCGGCGGGAGACTTTTTGGAGATATATCATATGATCTGGCCTCACCAATCAGACGGAAGATTCTTATGAGCAGTATCGGAAAAGCTGACGTCCTGATGGAGAGCGGACTTTCTGCTTTAATGAAGCGAAAAGGTTTTGTTAAAAACCTGCCTCGTGGAAAAGGCTCCATCACAATGGAGACAGGTGCCTTATCCTGGATTATTCCGGCGATAAAAATGTATCTGAAAAATGATTTATCAGCTGTTGAAAATCAGATCGATTACAATGAAGAGCTTATAAAAGACATGGAGCGAAGAATCGAAAAACTATCAGGAGATGAACTGTTTGAGTTTATTTTACAGGATACAAAGAAATTGAAAACAGTATTGGCTGGTCCTGAAAATATGAAATTGTTGGTAGCAGGAGTCTATGCATCCAATTGGATTGATAAAAAAATGGAGAAATGGCTGGGTGAAAAAGGTGCAGCCGATGTCCTTTCCAAATCCGTAACCAATAATATCACATCAGAGATGGGCCTTGCCCTTATGGATGTAGCAAACGTGGTCCGGAGACATCCGGAGGTAATGGAGTATTTTAATCATGCCATTGATGAAACTTTTTTTGAGAAATTAGAAAAACTGGAAGGGGGGAATGCTGTAAGCAAATCTATTAGGGCATACCTGAAGAAATACGGAATGCGTTGTCCTGGTGAAATAGATATCACCAAACCCCGCTGGAGTGAAAAACCAACGGCCCTTATACCTGTTATTTTTAATAACATTAAAAATTTTGGGCTGAATTCGAGCAGTGCCATATTTGAACAGGGACGTTTGGAAGCAAAACGGAAAGAGGAGGATATCTTGAGGCGATTGATGCAATTGCCCGGCGGAAAGAGAAAAGCTGAAAAAACAAAAAAGATGATAAGCGTCCTACGTAATTTTATCGGTTTCAGGGAATACCCCAAATATTCCTTCATAAAGCGTTTTCAAATTTATAAAAATGCGCTGCTAAAGGAAGCAGATGTTTTGGTTGAGAAAGGCGTCATATTAAACCGGGAGGATATCTACTACCTGTTCTTTGAAGAGTTTAGAAAGGTTGTTCAAACAAATGAGATTGACTACAGTATTATAACAAAGAGAAAAGAGAAGTATAAGGCATATAAAAAATTGACTCCTCCGCGACTGATGACCTCTGATGGGGAAGTTATATCCGGAGAATATAATACGGGTAATATTCCCCAGGGCGCTTTGGCGGGTGTGGCTGTTTCATCAGGTGTAGTTGAAGGGAGAGCAAGGGTTGTTTTAAAGCTGGAGGACGCCAAAATTGACGAAGGGGATATTTTGGTTACGATATTTACTGACCCAGGCTGGACATCGTTGTTTGTATCAGTTAAAGGACTGGTGACGGAAGTAGGTGGACGCATGACCCATGGTGCCGTAATTACCAGAGAATATGGAATTCCTGGAGTGGTGGGGGTGGAAAACGCAACTAAATTGATAAAAGATGGACAGAGAATTTGAGTCAATGGAACACAGGGGTATGTAGAATTACTATAAAAAAACATTGTTTTGTTACAGAAATGAAACTGGTGCATGAAAAGAGAAACCTTGGCACTCTTGGGCTGAAGGAATTTTTTTAGTAATTTTTCTTTTGATACAACCTATTTTTTTAAGACCAGCTTAATATATTCAGATGTACTTATTTACAAACAATCCGTAAGTCAGGTGCATTATTATATATGGAACTAACCTTGAAAGGGATGGGATGCACTGGACAGTTTAATTGATTCCGCACTGATTATTACTTTATTGATATGGTTTCCATTAGGTTATTATCCACACTTTTAAAAACCGAACATCATTAATAAAACCATCAGAAAAATAAAAATCGGATTAATCCATAGCAATACTAATAATTGTTGTGCTATTTTAAAAAACTGATTTAACAGCATTAAGAGTAACCCTGCTCATTCAGCCCCGGGTTATCCTGGTTGAAAAACCAAACATGACTAATCTAGTCGGCAGGATTGGTGAGATAATGAAAACTGAATCGCAGAAGAAGCTACCCTGAGCACGGTGGGAGGCAAAGGGGCTTAACTGGCCAGGATGGCTGCGCTGGGATTGCCGGTACCGGCAGGATTTTATCTCACGACGGCGCCTATCGCCGCTTTGTAGAAGACAATTTACTGCAAAGAGAGATTGCAGGAGGCAGGCTTCTGGCGGGTCTGTCGTTTGACAAAGAGAAAAAGGTGATTAAACAGCTTATGACCGGCTGTAATCTGCTCATGGGAATGATGCTGGCATTTTCATCGTTATTTTCCTCTCTCAATATTTGGGTACAGGCACTTATACAAGGGAAAACGCCGAACGAATATATGTTAACAGCATCCCAACAGAAAATATATAATTCCATCGATGATCATTTACTGATAAAATATTATTATGGTGGTTTTGAAAAAAAGAATATCAAGATCAGGTGTTGATGATGCTTTTTGAACATAAAGGCATAAATCAATGAAAAGGGAAGTCGGGTAAAAGCCCGCGCGGTCACGCCGCTGTGAAAGTCGAGTTCTTCATGGATACCACTGGGAAACCGGGAAGGTTTGGAGGATGATGAAGCTTGAGCCAGAAGACCTGCCTGTATCTGGATCACCATGAACTCTACGAGCGATGGAGGGTGGTTGTGTATGCTTGAACAGTACTTATCACTTATCAGGCAATATGTGACCTCTTGACGATTGACGTTGAGAGGTTTCTTAATGTGGAGAGGTTTTTTGTTTATTTATCTGGAAAGGATGAACCTTGGTGTCAAAAAATAAATATTTGTTGATTGGTTTGCTATTGATGGTTGCTTTGATACCCCAAACAACTTATGCCATGCATATAATGGAAGGCTTTCTCCCGCCGGGATGGAGTATCGCATGGGGAGTTCTTACTATTCCTTTTATATTGGCAGGTTTTTTTTCAATACGGAAAACTGTGGGGAATTACCCCCGAACAAAAATGTTGCTGGCAATGGCAGGTGCATTTGCTTTTGTTTTATCTGCACTTAAAATACCCTCAGTTACAGGAAGCTGTTCTCACCCGACCGGAGTCGGATTGGGAAGCATTCTGTTCGGGCCAACGGCAATGAGTGTACTTGGTTTGATCGTTCTGCTGTTTCAGGCTATTTTACTTGCCCACGGAGGTCTTACTACACTGGGCGCCAATACTTTCTCCATGGCAGTTGCAGGTCCGTTGGCAGCTTTTGCAACATATAAAGTTGTAAAAAAAGCGAATGGCCCACAGTGGCTTGCAGTCTTTCTGGCAGCGGCACTTGGAAATTTGACAACTTATGTTACCGCTTCCGTACAGCTTGCACTTGCATTTCCCGCAGAAACAGGCGGGTTTATGGCATCCCTTATGAAGTTTTCAGGGATTTTCGCTGTTACGCAGATCCCATTGGCAATTAGTGAGGGTATTCTGACGGTGCTGATTTTTAATGCGATTGCTGCGTATAGCAAGCAGGAACTTGAAGATCTTAATATTATTACAAAGGAGACAATGAGCTGATGGCAGAGCCTGCAAAGCAGTCTAATGGGAAAAAGAAGAATGTTATTACTTCTGCTATATTGGTTGCTATTGTTATCGGCCTTGCTGTAATGCCTCTTTTTACCGTTAAGGATGCTGAATTTGGAGGGACAGATGGCGAAGCAGAGAAAGCTGTAACGGAGATTAATAGCAGTTACCAACCTTGGTTTTCTCCTCTGTTTGAACCAAAAAGCGGGGAAATTGAGAGCCTGCTTTTTTCACTTCAGGCAGCTATTGGCGCAGGAGTAATAGGTTACGGATTAGGATATATGAGGGGAAGAAAAAAGAAAGAAGAAACGCGTAACAATGATTCACATTGATAAATACGCTTACATGTCGAAATTAAATAAAAAAGACCCGATGTACAAGTTTGTTGTTTGTATGATGACGCTTGCAGTATGCCTTTGGGCCAGTTCTATTTTTGTATCTATTACCGTACTGCTAATGATGGGTTGGTATACCGTTTATAAAGGTGGTATACCTCTTGCCCTTTTTCTGAAGCTGTTGGCTATTCCCATGTCCTTTTTGGTTATAGGAGTTTTAACCATTGCAATTGGTATTTCAGAACAGCAAAATGTTTTCCTGCTTTATATATCAGCATTCGGGATGAATATTGGTGTATCCCAGGCTGGGATTCAAAATGCGGTGTATTTATTTTTCAAAGCGCTGGGGGCTGTTTCCTGCCTTTATTATTTATCGCTGAGCACACCTGTAGTGGATTTATTGGCGGTTCTTCGAAAGCTGAAAGTGCCAAAGCTTATGATTGAACTGATGGGGCTTGTTTACAGGTTCATTTTTATACTGATTGAAACTGCGGATACAATATTTATAGCTCAGAAGTCTCGTCTGGGCTATTCAAATCTTTTTTCGGCATATAAATCTCTTGCTTCACTTATATCGACACTTTTTATCCGGGCTTATAAAAAGTCTGATGAACTTTACACAGCACTTGAAGCAAGGGGATACGATGGAGAACTTGATGTTCTTGAAAAGTCATTTAAAGCCCATTGGTCAGAATATTTTTTTCCTGTGGGAATAAACCTGTTTCTGGTTTTGGTAGCCCTATTTTTGAAATAATTTGGGGGGACTTTCATGCTTGAGAATATTCTGGAGGTACGCGACCTTAATTATATATATGATGATGGGACACATGCCTTAAAAGGCTTGACACTTGGAATAAAGCGAGGCAAGACAACTGCCGTTTTGGGCGGGAACGGGGCAGGGAAATCGACATTATTACTTTCTCTTAATGGCATTATCAGGCCTTCTGGCGGTGAGGTTTTGTTTAATGGAATACCAGTCGATTATTCCAAAAAGGGACTTGGAAATTTGCGCCAATCTGTTGGAATGGTATTTCAGGATCCCGACAGCCAGTTGTTTTCAGCAAGTGTGTATCAAGATATATCATTTGGTGCTGTGAATATGAAATTGCCGGAAGAAGAAGTCAGAAAGAGAGTAACCTTTGCAATGGAAAGAATGGGAATAGCGCACCTCAAGGATAAGCCAACCCATTGTTTGAGCTTTGGGCAAAAAAAGCGGGCAGCTATTGCGGGTGTGTTGGTTATGGAACCGGAAGTGCTTGTGCTTGATGAACCTACCGCAGGACTTGACCCTGTGGGGGTCAGTGAAATTATGAAATTACTGCGGGAGATCCAAGGTGAACTGGGGCTTACTGTCATTATTTCCACTCATGATATTGATATTGTTCCGCTTTATTGCGATTATTCCTATGTAATTGAACAGGGAAAAATCGTATTGGAAGGTACACCAAAAAAGGTGTTTGCTCAACCGGATAAAATAAGAAATGTACATTTGAGACTTCCGAGAATAGGGCATCTGATAGAGATATTGAAAAAAAAGGACGGCTTTAATTTTATAGATGCCGCTTATACGATCTCGGAGGCAAGGAAAGTTTTCAAGGATTGGAAAGACGCAAACAAGAACTGAAGCAATATGAATTCAAGTTTGTGCTTGTCACCGAAGCCAGCCAAAACCTGCCTTCTGCTTGTACTATTTTGGCAATTGAGGATAAGTTTATATTTCCGGCCGCAGGATGATTTCGGAAGAAGTAGCAGGGAGAGTTTACCCCGGCCCGGGAAAATTTGTTGAAGAGTTTGGCCAGAACTTCGGGGTCATTGATGTTCTGGCCAGTTATCCTCCCAACTGGAGGATGTTGATTGTTCGGGAGGTTTTTATGAATAACAAGGGATGATGGGAAGAAAATCCCCGGCATATTTCTTGAGCCATAATACCAGAGGAAGATATGAAAAATGAAAAATCAAGGAAGAACTTTCAAGATCGCCAGGAGTTCTTCCTTTTTAATGTTAACGAAACGGATCCGGAACGCTTGTCAGATCGATCCCCCAAGTCGCTGGAAGCAAAAAATAGATTGCGAAAGTTATAAGAAAAATCCCGATAATGTTTAAGGCAAAACCGGCTTTTGCCATATCCGGGATACGTAAATAGCCTGACCCGAAAACAACAGCATTGGGAGGTGTTGCAACAGGTAACATGAATGCAGATGATGCCGCTACACCCGCGGCAATCATAAGCGAATATGGATGTATGCCCAATGCGATTGCCAGCGATGCCATAATCGGATACATCATGGAAGCGGTTGCTGTGTTTGATGTTATTTCGGTCAGGAAAATGACAAGTGCTGTAACCGCCGCAATGACAATTATAATATGAACGCCTTGTAATGCAGTTAATTGACTTCCAATCCATTCAGAAAGTCCTGAACTGACAAAACCGGCGGCAATGGCGAGACCACCGCCAAACAAGAGCAGGATTCCCCATGGCAATTTAACGGCTGTGTTCCAATCAAGCAAAGCCTCTTCCCTGTTTCCGGAAGGAATGAGAAAAAGCGCGATCGCAGCAGTCATGGCAATAACAGCGTCACTGATATTTTCATTGATTTTAACCAGAACAAACGTTCTTGTAATCCATGCTATTGCCGCAAGCACGAATACTACAAAGACTGCTTTCTCCTCATATGATGCGGTGCCCAGTTCCCTCTTCTGGGAGTGAATTACTTCCTGCCCGCCTGGAATCTGTTTCAATTTTAAGGGATAAGCAACTTTTACAAGATAGAGCCAGGCAATAATAATAAATATCCATGCAAGGGGCACTCCGATCAGCATCCATTGGGCAAAGGAAAGTTCAATGCCATATGTTTTTTTGATGGCACCGGCGAGGAGGGTGTTTGGCGGCGTTCCGATTAATGTTGCAACTCCCCCCAGTGAGGCAGAGTAGGCAATCCCCAGCATCAATGCTTTCCCGAATCCAAAATTCTTTTTAGATGTATCGATTGAAGCATCGTCCTTCAATGCTTCTGAAACCTGATAGATAATAGCCAGGCCAATGGGAACCATCATCATGGCGGTAGCGGTGTTGGAAATCCACATGGACAAAAATCCGGTTGCCACCATAAACCCAAGTACGATTCGATCGGTATTTGTCCCAATTATGGAAATAATATTAATAGCAATTCTCTTGTGAAGATTCCATTTTTCCATTGCAAGGGCGATCATGAAACCACCCATGAATAAAAAGATTGTTTCATCTCCATAGGATGAAGTAGTTTCCCCGATATCCAATCCACCCGTTAAAGGAAACAACACAATTGGAAGCAAGGACGTGGCCGGAATGGGAATCGCTTCTGTCATCCACCATACGGCAATCCACAAAGTACTGGCCAATATGGCTTTACCTTCTGCTGAAAGCCCTTCCGGTGAAAAGAATGCCAAAGTCAGGATAAACAGGACGGGCCCGAGGATAAGTCCGACAAATTGGGACGGCTTGTAAATACGTTTGCGATTTCCATTATAATTACTGGTTTGTGAGGTGTTGCCCGGTTTGTTTGAACCGATTTTTGCTTGATTCGGTTTAACAAAAAAGCGAAGCAAATCTTTTACTTGATCGTGTTTGTCCCATAACCAGTTCCATGTATTTGTAACCATGGCTCTCTCCTTTCTCGTAACATTAATTTTAATATAATAACCACTCGTTTTATTTGATTAATATAGAATAGTATACAAATTTAATAAAAATTTTACAAGTATAAAAATAGTCATTTATACAATAAAAATTTTACAGTTTTTGAATATTTATCCAAAAAATCCTGACAGGCCTGATTCAAATTTATCTTTTGTTGATTAACAAAGCTCCAGCTGTTTTGGCTGGAGCTTTGTTTTTAACCGTTGGTGTATCGGTTTTCCTATAATCTTCTCTTGGTGGAATAAGTGAAGTGAATGCATCTCTCTGTTGCTGCTGTTTCCTTTATCGCATTTTCCGTTTTTTTCAGATATTAACACAGGTTTATATCGCAGAGAGATTCTTTTGCAGAAATCAAGTGAATCAAGGTACCAGTTGGCTGTCCTGCTTCTTTAACAGTTCCCCGGCTCCTGGCAGGTCATCCAGCCATGCGGCATCTTCCGGGCATTCCAGTTTGAAAAAGTGGCCATAGTAATCGGGATGGCGAGCCTGATGATATTTCAAATAGATATATTTGTCATCGACGGCCATAATTTCAATTTTGCCGGAAGCGTGGCTCATCACATAACGGACGCGTTTGCCGAGGCCAGAGGTCAGGGACTTGGCTTTCTCGATTTTTTCATAGGCTTCCCGGAAACTGAGAATAAAGTTGGCGTTTCCGGCCACAGGACGATTTTGGAAGAAATAGTAGGGAGTTACCCCAGCCCAGGATAATTTGTCGAGGAGTTTGGCCAGAACTTCGGGATCATCGTTGATTCCTTTCAACACAGGTGTCTGGTTAACCATTATGACTCCGGCCTGCTGAAGAGCGGTAATCGCCCGGAGGGCTTTCTCAGTCAGTTCTCGGGGATGGTTGAAATGGGCCATGACATAGATGCGTGCATCAGATCGGGAGAATTCCGACAAAGTCTGAAGCAGTTCTTCATCTTCGTAGATTCGCATCGGATTGAAAGCAGGAAGCTTGGAACCAAAGCGAATAATTTTCACATGTGGAATTTCCCGCAGACGTTCCAGGATATTCCGAATTTTTTTTGTGGCCAGGATCAGGGAATCGCCTCCTGTGAGAAGAACGTTGTTGATCTCCGGGGTGTTACGGATATATTCCAGCCCTGCTGTAATATCCGGAGTGGCCTCATGAACATCATTCCGGAAGAGACGCTTCCGGAAGCAGAATCGGCAGTAGGAACCGCATACCTCCGAAACCAGCAAAAGGGCAGTGGTGCTGTACTTGTGCTGGCATCCTGGAGCGACATAGTTCTTGTGTTCTTCGGAGGCATCCCATTTTCCGTACTCATCCAGTTCGGCTTCATTTGGAATGATCAACTTGCGAATGGGATCATTGGGGTCATCCCAGTCAATCAGTGAGAGATAGTAGTCGTTCACCCTGAAGACGAATTTATTGGTAATATCAGACAACTTTTGCCGTTCTGCATCGGGCAGATTTTCGATTTTGCGAATATCAGTGATATAACGTGGACTTGGCATCAAAATCCCCTCCTCAATGAAGTCTGCTGTGGTAATTCATGGGTTTTCACCGTTGTTCCATTCAGATTGACTCCGACTTCTCGATTTCGCAAGATTGATCAGGAATTTGAAACCCTTGATCCTGCTTTTTGCTGGAAAGTTGGAAAATTGCCCATTTCCTGACTTGTGAACATAACCGCTGCCGTTTTCTGTTTTAATCAGGGTGACGTTATGGACCTCTCCTGCTTCGTATTCTTTGAAAAAAGAATACAGAATAAGTATAACATAGGTTTTCAGTACAAAACGGTTGCATAGGGCATTTCAATAACCCTGAGAAGCAATTGCAAGATTTCAGTGCTGGAAACGGTCTCAATAAGACTGTGATGAAGAAGATAAAAGAAAGAACATTCGTTTTCGCTGTGTCAACGAAGCAAATCCGAAACGCTTGTCAGATCTGTTTCCCGGGAGGCGGGAAGAGAAAACAGATTTACAAGGAAAATTCCGGTATTGTTTAAGACAAAACCGGATTTTGCCATAGCCGGGATCTGTAAATATCCGGATCCAAAAACAGCAGCCTTGGGGAGTGCAGCACTGGTAACATGAATACCGCTTGATGACGCTCCCTTGCTCAAATTGGAAATCCCGATGGGGGATCTCATGGACTTAAAGGTGCGGAAGGCATCAAAAAGGCGTCCGCAGTTTTTCTGCGAACGCCTGGATTTGTTTTATCTTCATCCTTGTGCAGGTGTTGCTGTTTGCACTTTTATTTTGTCGCCATCGGTATCCACGGTCAGGTGAGTTATCGCATCATTTTCCAACAGGACATCGGCAATTTTGTCTTCCACCTGTTCCTGAATCGCCCTGCGCAATGGGCGGGCACCAAACTGCGGGTTGTATCCCAGTTCCGCCAGCCTGTTTTGTGCCGCCGCGGTGAATTCGACGGAAATTCCCTGTTCTTTTAATTGTTCGCTTACTTCTTGCAGCATAATGGTAACGATTTGCAACATGTTTTCCCGTGACAGGCTGTTGAATTCAATAACAGCGTCCAGACGGTTGAGAAATTCCGGCTTGAAGTAAGCGCTCAGGCTGTTCAGCACACTTTGTGGTTCCGCCTGATTATTGCCGAAACCTACCCGGACTTTGCGCTCGGCGGTGCCGGCATTGCTGGTCATGATGATTACCGTGTCCTTGAAACTGATCGTCCGGCCCTGACTGTCGGTCAAACGCCCGTCTTCGAGGATCTGAAGGAATATGTGCTGGACATCGGGATGAGCTTTCTCAATTTCGTCCAACAGTACAATGCTGTAGGGTTTCCGTCGTACCTGTTCCGTCAGTTGCCCCGCTTCTTCATATCCGACATATCCAGGCGGTGATCCGATCAGCTTGGATACCGCATGTTTCTCCATGTATTCACTCATATCGAGGCGAATGATCGCATTCCGGTCGCCAAACAGTTCTTCAGCCAATACCTTTGCCAATTCGGTTTTCCCAACACCGGTAGGACCGACGAAGAGGAAAGAACCGATCGGCCGCTGGCTGTTTCTCAATCCCGCGCGGCTGCGCCGGATGGCACGGGCCACCTTGCTTACCGCATTCGACTGACCGATCACTTTTCCGTTCAACCGCTCTTCAAGGTTTCTCATCTTGGCCTGTTCATCCTGTTGCAACTTCCGTACAGGAATTCCTGTTTTTTCCTCTACAATAGTCTGAATGTCGACGAGACTGACCCTGGCGGCGGCAGCCTTCCGGTTTTCCTTCAATTGCTGGATCAGGTGTTTTTCCTCGTCCCGCAACCGGGCTGCCTGCTCGTATTGTTCCTCTTTGGTGGCCTGTTCTTTTTCCTTTCGTACCTGGGCCAGACGTGCTTCCAATGTGTCAGAAGTCCGGCCGCCTTCACGCAGGTTGACTTTGGACCCTGCTTCGTCCATCAAATCGATGGCCTTATCTGGCAGATAACGATCCTGAATATAACGGTGGGAAAGAGTGGCACAGGCGGTCAAGGCTTCATCGCTGTAGACGACCTGGTGATATTGTTCGTATTTTTCCTTTAAGCCTTGCAGAATTTGAACCGTTTCGTCAATACCCGGCTCATTGACCAGCACCGGTTGCAGCCGGCGCTCCAGCGCTGCATCCTTTTCAATTTGACGGTATTCCTTCAAGGTGGTGGCTCCAATCACCTGGATGTCACCGCGGGCGAGGGCCGGTTTTAAAATATTGCCTGCGTCCATGGAACCCTGGGCAGAACCGGCGCCTACCAGGAGGTGAACTTCGTCGATAAAGAGAATTACATCCCGGCGTTGTTGCAGTTCCGCCAGCAGTTGTTTCATCCTTTCTTCGAACTGGCCGCGGAAGCTGGTGTTGGCTACCAGACTGGCTACATCCAGGATAAATACCCGTTTGTGTTGCAACTTTTGCGGAACATTTCCCTGGACAATCCGCTGGGCGAGTCCTTCGGCGACGGCTGTTTTTCCCACTCCGGGTTCTCCGATCAGTACAGGATTGTTTTTGTTGCGGCGATTGAGAATTTCGATTACCCGCTCAATCTCTTTTTCCCTTCCGATTACAGGGTCCACTTTGTCTCCCTGGGCGGAAGCTGTCAAGTCCCGTCCCAGTTGTTCCAACAGTCCGCCACGACTTCCGGGCGTTGTTTTTGTCAAAACCTTCTGGTCATTTTCTTGGGGTGTAAAAGGGGTTTCTTTAGAATTGGAAGAACCCAGCAAGCTCTGGAACAGGTTGCTTACCGTCCCTCCATCAATGCCAAAAGGCAATCCAGAAAAAGGAGAATGGCTGTCCGTCATTTGCTTTTGAACCTTTTTATAACATGCACTGCACAGATTCAGATTCCGGGTTTGATAATTGATTTGCAAGTGAAGATGAATCGTTGCAGGATTGGTCTTGCATATTTCACACACATCCATCGCTATTACCTCCTTCATTTCGATGGAGTGGCAAAAAATTTGACTTTGACTTTATTTGACCTTTCAATTTCTATTATAATCCATTTATTTTTGAATGCAAGGGTTACAGGAGAAAAATTCCAGAAAAAAACATATGATTTTTGATATTTCATAGAAATTACAGAAGAGAATCATTTTATCTGTCCCGGGAATTTGTCGCGTCACGGAAAACCGATATGTAATGATGAGGAAAGTAAACCTGTAAACCATATCAAAAGCCTGTTCCTCACCGTGTCGTGAAGGATATATTTCAGGAGTGGGGAGCAGGCTTGAGCCAACCTGAGGGAATTATGCGAAAAATTTTCGTTCCTGTGTTACCGGAGGGATCATCAGGGCGTCTGAATGCCGGAAGAATGACTGAACAGTGGTACATATCTGTCTTGCCTTCCGACTTTTGTGTTTCGGCAGACGGAAAAAGAAAAGGTTTTTGTCAAACGTCATCAAGCGGGGAAGTATTCTGACGGAAGCATCAGGTGTCCGCCCTGGTCAAATCAGGCACGGACACTGTCCGGAACAGCTGCTTCCCGGCGCACGCGGCGTAAATCATCTAAACAATCAATTTCATATGTGTCCGAGGCATCGATTTTTTTCAGATAAACATTTAAATCGTTGATGTTATCTTTGACAAGATTGTCCCAATATAAATTTTTGAAGTTCCCTTTTGCGACTGTTTCTTCCAGTTTCCTGACAATTTTTCGGCCGTCAGCCTCGCTCCAGTAGGAAATGCCGCAGAGGATATAATTGTTTCCTTCCTCGTCGATGGTGATGTTTCGGATTTTGTTTGTCCGGTCTGCATGGATTACCCATTCATTGTGAAACGGTTTTTTTGCACTGAAATAAAGAGAGGTATCCGGTTTTTTCAACAGGAAATTGCGGCGCAAATAGTTGTCGGCATCGATGACATAAGCACCGGGTAAATACTTTCTGGCCAGATACATTGAGTAGATATTGTTGTAACGGTCAAATCGGTTATTGTGAATGAGTGTCACATGGTATTTCTTTTTCAGGTAAGAAAACTTTTCATGGAGATA
The DNA here is from genome assembly GCA_049587175.1 of Thermoactinomyces sp. Taxonomy (GTDB): domain Bacteria; phylum Bacillota; class Bacilli; order Thermoactinomycetales; family Thermoactinomycetaceae; genus Thermoactinomyces. The sequence continues at coordinate 12,306 of JBAVDL010000254.1, read as the reverse complement.
ACCCGTCACCACGATGATCTCCCGGACACCAATTTCCTTGAGGAAACGGATTTGCCTCTCCAGTAATGGTTCGCCGTTTATTGGTATGAGTGATTTCGGGGTTGTAAAGGTAATCGGGCGCAGTCTCGTCCCCATTCCCGCAGCCAGCAAAATTGCTCTCATCAGTTTGCCTCCTTTATGTGATGGTTCAGGAATCTCTTAAAGGACCTTCTGATATTGAATTCATCTTTTCTGGCCACCGTCAGTACTGAACCGAAAATAATCATGAAACAGTAAAATACCATCCGGAAAGTGAAGGGTTGTGCGAAAAGGAGAAACCTGAAGAATATTGCCCAGGCGGAATAAGAGATGTTTAAACTCATTGCCCTTGTGGGGCCAATTTTGCGGATGGCTTTGTAATAAAACAGGTACGATACTGTTCCCGCCAATGCAACAAGTACAATAAAAAACAGCTCTTTGCTTGTAATCACTTCCGTTGCGAGTGTCCAACCGCCAAAAAACGGGAGGATGAATAGGCAATAGGTAACCGCAGAAACGAGTTGACGCAACTGGAGAGACTGCTCCGGGGTGATTTCGTCCTCTTTCATCCCGTAGCCAACAATGACGCATTCCATCCCCCAACCGAAGATGCAAAGAGCGATGAACAAAAGTCCGAGACCATATTGGGTGGAAAATGTTTCCGATCCTGAGTATCCGAGCAAGATGATGAACAGGATACTCACAGAAAGGCCGACCAGGTTTTTGGGATAAAGACGGTCTTTCAGGATCAGAAAAGAGAAGAACGCCCCAACTGCAGGATAGACCGCAGAAAAAGAGGCGGCATAGGAAGAACCCAGATATTTGATAGCCAGAACATAAAATGTCATTCCGAGCGGACCGCCAAGAAGCGCCCCCAGTATGACAAACCGGCCGCTGGTCGTTTTGATTTTTGCGATAGCTGTCTTCAGTTCTCCTTTTAGTGACAGGTAGCCCGCGATCCACAGGCTTGATGCGGTGTCATGCAGGAATGTTCCCACCAGCGGTGCGAGAAATAATGCCTGCTCCGACGATACGAACATGGAATGGGTGAGGATTACGCCGATGAATACTGTGTCCAGCGCCCACGTAATGCCGGACAAAAATCCGCAGGCGACTCCCTTGTGCTTCATGCTGACACCTTCTTTGACAAGAACAATTCCGTATTGGCGATTGCCCGGTTATACCGCGTAATTCCGTAATCTCCGAAATTGTCGCCTTTGGCTTCTTTGTAAACAGTCCACAGGCTCCAGATGTAATCCTGGAATATCTTGTGCATTAACATCCGCATCCGGATTTTTTCGGTAATTCCTTTTGGAAAGTAGAACGACAAAAACAGTTCTTCTTCCCGTTCCGTAAAAGAAGATTCCAGTGAATAGGCAGCCAAATCCCAGACCGGATCGTTTAACCCCGCGTATTCCCAGTCGATAAGATAGATCCGGTTATCTCCGCTTTTGACGAAATTATCCGGCAATGTATCATTATGACACGGCACAAGCGGAACTTGCATGGCATCGTACATCGCTTTGATTTTCAGAACTTCTTCTTTCAATTTGCGGAAGTTCGGATAAAAATGCCCGTTGGCCTCATCCACGAGCCGTTCATACCTTGCTTTTATTTGCCCGATATCAAACTTGTTTTTCATCGGAATTCCGGAAGTGTGCAACTTTTTCAGAATTCCGGCCACAAGCTTCATATTTCCTTCCCGACGTGCCATCTTCGGAGTGAGTGTTTCCGCGTCCGGGATCATCTCCGAAATTTTTACACCTTCATTTTCATCGAAATACAGGATATTGGCGTTGATTCCGAGACGGCTGGAGAGCACCGCGTTTTCCTTTTCGAAATGGCGGTCGATCATTTTCTTTGTTCCGGCGCCCGGAATCCGGAGTACATACTCCTTTCCTCCAGCTACACTGATTTTGTAGTTTTTGTTCGTCATCCCTCCCAAAGGGGAAACGCCCGTAATTTCTTCCTGGGGAATACCTGTCGCAGATGAGAAGGTTTCTTTAAATTGGTGGACGAAATATTTTTCTTCTTTCCGTTTCAATTTCGGGTAAACAAGATTGAGAATACGGATATAATGTTCTTTTGTGTCGATATCGGACCAGATCAGATCATTGATTTTCAAATATCCGATTTTGTATTGGCGGGAGACGTCCAGCAGCAAATATTCATAATTCAGAAACGGATTCTGGTTTTCCTTGTATTCTTCCAGCATCAGTTGAAAGACATCGTAAGAGATTTTGCTGATCCCGACCATTTCGCCGCTGATCCGGTTCAGCTGGTGGAGATCCTTGGAAATCTTGAATATGTACTGGTTGCGGATTTCTACATAAGCTTCGTTGCCCAGTCCGCTTTCAGTCGCGATCAGCATACAGTCCCGCTGTTTATTATTAATCAACTGAGTGAATGCTTGTTCTTCAATCAAAATGTCATGTTCAAGAACAAGAAAATCCCCGGAAAGCACATTTTTGGCACAAGCAAGGGAGGACATCGAACCAGTCCATTGATAGCGGGGATTTTCAACAAAAATGATTCCCTCTTCATCAAATAACTGGCTGAAGGCTTCTTTTTTGTATCCGGTGACAATAATGATTTTTTCAATTCCATGTTTTCTCAGAATATTAATGTTCCGTTGTAAAAGCGTTGTACCGTCAAGCGGCAAAAGACTTACCGGCAGATTGAACTCTTTTGTTTCCCCGGCTGCCAGAATAACGACTTCTTTTACCTGTGCTGTTTTTCCGCTGTGAAGATAAACCTTCTTATCCTGATAGGAAGCATACCGGTTTTTCAAACAGCGAATGCCTTCTTTGGTCAGATAGTATTGTGTGCTGCGGCCGCGTTTCTGTGTGCCGATCAGGCCCTTTTCCATCAAATCGCGGATGAGATAGTTTACTTTTCCGGCGGAAAAATTGCATAGCTGTCCAATGGATTTTTGATTGATGTGGACATGTTTGTTGATGGTTTCCAACACCTTGAGTTGGTCTTCCATTGCAATCCCTCCTGTTAAGCTGCTGGATTATTCGTTTGTCAGGATTCGGAAACCAGGTGTGGCAGAGTTGGGCAAATCGGGGAATGGATTTGGCAGATAAAAGAAAGGATAAAAATAACATTCAATTTTTGAACATGTTTATTTTATCACAAAATAATTTCTTGGTAAAGTTTAAGGGTGTAATCGTAAAGGTTTGTGATGTTTTTTCAAGATGCTTCCATTCCGTAATTTGTTTGACAAAAAAAAGAGGGATATCCGTTTAATAAAGTGATCCCTCTTCTTTGATCAAAAAGTGAATGAAAAATATTTTATAATTTTAACTCCATGAACATATGCTTGCATACACGCTGTTCTTCGGGCGGCAATTCCATGTAATCTCCATAAAGGGTCTTCAGATAACGGTCGCGTTCCTTCAGGGCCAGGAAAGTGTGATGCTCGAATTCGATTTCCCCGAGGTCCTGAAAGATTCTGATGGGCAAGATCATGGAATCCTTTAATTCGGTTGGAATAATGATGGAATTATCCCCATAAGTATATTCAAATTTTGAATTATGATTGTATCTGGTTTTGATATAGGTTTCCCATCGGTTGAGCCGGTAAGTGCCAAATGCTTTCCCAAGCGGCCACAGAATCCTGGCTATTATCTTTCGCAAGCGGCTGTGGCGCTTCTTCTTGAACTGCATGGTCACCGAAAATTTGGTGAAGTAAATGAAAGCAAGGATCAGGCGATCGATTGTCCGGATGATTTTATTGTCAGGGATGCGGTCGATCGGGAAAATATCGATGAAAACACCCCTTTTTATATTCAGCCTGGAGGTAGTATGCTCGACGAGGACGGTACGGGTATCCAGAAGTTTGATGAAATTGTGGGGAAAATCGGGGTCTGTTTCATAATGTTGGATGAACAGGTAATCTGGCAAATATTTTTGTCCTTCTTTCAGAAAACGTTCGTAATCTTCCCGCAACATCGCCACATCTGCGTCATCATCCCAGGGAATGAAGCCGCCGTGGCGCACCGCACCCAACAGGGTACCGGAAGAAAGCGTATAGGGAAGCCCCATTTTCCTTGCCGCCTTGTCAAATTCCCGCAAAATCTCAAACTCTTTTTTTTGCAGTTGTTTTACTGTTTCTTGTGAAAGTTTCATTTGCAACCACCTCTACGTTTGGTTCTATTAAAATGGTAGCACAAATCAGTTCTTCGAATCGGGGACTGGCGCTGTGGGAGGCTTTGCTGGGTTGTACTGTTTGGCACAGGCGTAACGTGCTCGGATGTGACTGTCAAATTCTGCAATTTAGTTAACATATTTTAATATTTTATGAAAAAACAATTTTGCTTAAAAGAGATAAATCTTTTATTGGGATAAGGGAAGTAAAATAAAAAAGGATTGTAAAAATGATAGTTTGTGCGAAAAAAAGAGTTTTGCAGAGTTCCTGAAATGGGAGAGTTTTATTAACGGGGAGTGATCATCATGAACAAACGCAATTGGTTTGCGGGAGCACTGGCCGTGGTTGTGACCATCTCTCTGATTTCCTTTTCCCAGGTGTGGGCAGGTCAGGAAGAGGCAAAAAAACGGGGTCCGAAGGTGAAAAACGTAATTCTCATGGTTGGAGACGGTATGGGGAGAGCGCAGCGTGATGCGATTCGCCTGTCCAGTGTCGGCCTGCAAGGGGAAACAGCGATGGATACAATGCCCTATGTGGGTTCCGTACACACCAATTCTGCTGATCCGGAAGAATTTGTGACTGATTCGGCAGCTGCAGCTACGGCCATGGCTGCAGGAGTTAAAACTTATAATGGAGCGATTGGTGTAGACAGCCAGCAGAAACCGGTAGAAACAGTTCTGGAAAAGGCCCGAAAATTGAAAAAAGCGACGGGACTTGTTACCACCGGCCAGGTAACTGACGCAACACCGGCTGCTTTTGCTGCCCATGTGAAAGACCGGGATGATCAGAGTGAAATTGCCCGGCAGTTTCTGGAGAAAAGCGGTCCTGACGTTATTTTGGGTGGCGGGGAGGATTATTGGTATCCGGCGGGAAATCCCGGACGGCATCCGGATCATCCGGCTGATGATCCCTCCGAAGGCAGCAAGGGCACGAAAGGCAATCTGGTTGAGCAGGCGAAAAGGATGGGATATCAGTATGTGAGCAATCGCGAGGAACTGCAGAAAGCAAATGGCTCCAAGCTTCTTGGTCTGTTCGCCAATGAGGAAATGTTCCAGTACGATACAGAAGCAGGAGACAAGTACAATCCGTTGGTGTCTTTGCCGGAGATGACAGATAAAGCCCTTGAGACTCTTTCCGGAAACAGGAATGGATTTTTTCTGTTGGTCGAAGAAGAGGGGATCGACAGCATGTGCCACGTAAACAATGCCGAATTGGCCATTGAGGCAGGCAAGCAGTTTGACAAGGCGGTAGCCCGTGCCAAGGAATTTGCCAGGAAACATGGCAACACACTGGTGATTGTGGTTGGTGATCATGAAACGGGCGGATTTACGATTGAACCGTTGGACAACTCCGACGAGTCCGGGGACGGGCCTTCCGCAGAGGATGGCCCTTTCCCGGTAGCAAAATCAGGACAGCAATTTGTCGTGGATTGGACAACAGAGGAACACACGGCGGTGGATGTTCCCTTGACTGCAATGGGCCCGGGGGCGGAATGCCTGCAAGGCGTCTATGAGAATACCCATATCCACGATGTGATTGTGAAGTTGATGAAAGCGGGAAATTAATCCCTGTAAAAGATGGCAGTGCCCGTTTGGATGGGTGTTGCCGTTTTTTTTACAGTTGGGAGATCTTGCCGAAAGTTCAGCAAAACAGGAAGAACAGATGCCTGAAGCCCGATTCGCCAACTTTGTGCTGCGGATCTGCTTGGATTTTGTGGTTTTTCCGGCACAGCCAATATCCTGCAGAACAGAAAGCGGGGCACAAAGCAGGTATAAATCTCTTTTAGAATAATGGATCAACTTATTGATAAAGCAACAGAAAAATGGTATTGTCAAAATAGACCGCATGGTCTAGACTATATGGTCTAGAGATAGAAAGGAGCCAGTCAATGAAACAAAAAACATTTGAAAAAAAGGCAGAACTTTTGAATGCTGCGTTAGATGAATTTACAAAGAAAACTTATGAAGATGCTTCACTGAACCGTATTATCAAAAACGCAGGAATCAGCAAGGGAACTTTTTATTATCACTTTAAGGACAAACAAACCCTTTATCTGTGCTTATTGGAACATGCGGTTAAGGCCAAGTGGGAGTTTATAACAAGAAAAACCGAAGAAATAAATGCGAATGAAACAACTGACATATTTGAGCTGTTCAAGATTCAGGCGGCATTCGGAATTGAATTTGCGAAGTGTTATCCCCAGTATCATAGACTGGGAACCATGTTTGCAAAAGAAAAAGGCAAAGAAATATACGATATTGCCATCAAGATGCTGGGAGAAAATCCGGAAAAACTGCTTAAGAACCTGATCGATAAAGCAATGGCAGATGGAAATTTCAGAGAGGATCTTCCAGAGAAATTTATTTATAAAATCATAAGCCATTTGTTTATCCACTTTACAGATATATTTCAGGAAGATGAGGATCTTGAAATGGAAAGGATGTTGGAAAACCTGAATTGTTTGGTAGCTTTTTTAAGGAATGGGTTGGGAAAATAGATTACTGGTACAGGAGGAAAATTGATGGAATTCATCAGGAGATACGATAAAATGATGGGGATTATTTTTCTTGTGTTAACAGCATTTTTGATTGTTTTGGCATTTACAAACAAGAGTTTTTTTGACTGGGCTTATGAGCGCCACCAAAATGAGCTTAGTTGGTATATTAGACCGTTGTTCCTCATTCCTTTTTGCTATTTTGCCTACAGAAAAAGCTGGGGTGGAATTCTGGGAACAATGTTTATCGTTTTGACAAGTATGTTCTGGTTTCCAAAGCCCGGTCATGTAAATGAAACGGTAAAACAGTTTCTGGAGATGGAAAAAGCATATTTATTGGGAGACTGGAGTTTTTCCAAAATTTTGATATCATTGCTGATCCCGGTTTCACTGACAGCTTTGGCCGTTGCATTCTGGAAGCGCAATTTGTGGTTTGGACTATCAGTAATTGTTTTTATAGCCATTGCCAAAATGACCTGGAGTGTCGTTTTTGGTGGAGAAGCGGGAAAATCAGTATTTGTACCGGCAATAACGGGTCTGGTTATTTGTATCGGGTTAATTTTTATTGGTTTCAAAAAAATGGAAAAAAGAAAAGAGAACAGATAAAATAAGATGTTAAAATAAAAAAGAACTAACGACTGGTTCAGGTTTAATGGAATAAGATCAAATTCACAAAAAGAAAATTAAATTAATAGTTTATTTTAACAAGAAAAAACAAGGTATAATAAATTTGTATGCCGGTTGGTCAGATAAGAAAACAAATTGTTTGGCAATCCGGTTGCGCGGTGAATGTTGGAAACGGGATGATCTGTTATATTTACATGTTTTCATGCTCTACATGCTTGAGTTGCCCAAAAAAGGGAAGATAGTATTACCTGAATATCCATTTTGACAAATGACAGCAATAGCTTTTGCTGAACTATAGGTTGTAAAGGAATAGTGGTAAGGTGAGTACGAAGTTTTGTCAATCTCTTTCCCGGACGTTTCAGTTTTTTGTACAAACCGGCAATTCGCGTACACAACAAATGTGAGGCGGAAACCGGATTTTCATTCCAAGTCCAATAAAGAACAAATTTTAAATAAAGGTTGTAGTTGCTAAAACATTTAGCCGGTGCAAGCAAAAGAAATGGTAAAAACAGGAAAGAGCGGTGATGAACATGATAAAAATAACTGCGGACAGCACCTGTGATCTCTCCTCCGAGATCCTGAGCACCATGGAGATCACGCTGGTGCCTCTTCATGTTCTTATTGATGACAAAGTGTATCGGGACGGCGTGGATATTACACCTGAGGAACTGTTCCGATGTGTGGGTGAGGAAGGAAAAACATGTAAAACAGCGGCTGTAAATGTGTATGAGTATGAGAAACTGTTCTCCGAACTTTCGCCGAAACATGAGGCGGTCATTCATGTTTCCATCAGTTCGGATTTTTCTTCCAGCTACCAGAATGCCGTCCTCGCGGCACAAAATTTTTCAAATGTTTATGTGGTGGATTCACGCAATCTATCCACGGGCAGCGGGCATATCGTCCATGATGCGGCACTGATGGCCAGAGAAGGCTTGCCGGCAGAAGAGATTATCCGCAGGCTGGAGGAATCCATTCCCAAGGTTGATGCAAGCTTTGTGATTGACCGGCTCGACTATTTGCACAGGGGCGGGCGTTGTTCCGGGCTTGAAGCCATTGGGGCAGCGCTGCTTCGGATCAAACCGAGTATTGAAGTGATTGACGGCAAAATGAAAGTCGGAAAAAAATACAGGGGCAATCTGGACCGTTGCCTTGAAAATTACGTGAAAGATAAACTGTCTGACAGACAGGATCTTGATAAAAGCAGGATTTTTATTACCCATTCCATGTGTTCCGAACAAACGGTCGCCAAAGTAAAAGAAGCAGTCCGCCGTTATGCTGACTTTGAGGAAATAATTGAAACGACGGCCGGGTGCACCATCTCATGCCACTGTGGGCCCAATACGCTGGGGATTTTATTCAAGCGCAAACACAGGAAGGGAAGCAATCGGGTATAATTTGGTAAAATAAACGAATTCTGATGGAAAAGCAATGCCTATATTAATCAAAACCTGCCGCAAAATCGGGCAGGTTTTTTGTTTTACGTATGAAAAGTATTACCAGTAATACAAGTGTGTTATAATAGAATAAATCATACAATTGATTGGGGAAAATAAAATGAAAAAAACCGTGAAGCTTTTATTCATCGTTGTGGTTGCTGTTTTTTCCGTATGTCTGATTGCGGCTGCCGGCTATATCGTGAATAATCTGTACTACCATAAATGGGATATGAAAAAAGTATGGAAAGCAGGATTTCATGAAAAACAGGTCTCGATCAATGGTTCAACTTTAAATTATGTTGAAGGTCCGGATAACGGCCCGCCCCTTTTACTGATCCATGGGCAAGTTATGAACTGGGAAAATTATGCACGGGTCCTGCCTGCTTTATCCAGGGAATTTCATGTGTATGCCGTGGATTGTTATGGACATGGCGGTTCGAGTCATGATGCAAGCAAATACAGCATGAGTAAAACAGGAAAAGATTTATCCGGATTTGTCGATAAGGTCATCAGGGAACCGGTTATTGTTTCCGGACATTCTTCGGGGGGTTTGTTGGCAGCCTGGCTTGCTGCCAATTCGCCGGAACACGTGAGCGGTGTCGTACTTGAAGATCCGCCATTTTTTTCGTCTGAATTTCCCAGAGCAAAAAAAACATTTAATTATGTAGATCTCAGCGTGTTATGCCATGAGTTTCTCCAGAGTGATGAAAAAGATTTTACCGCCTGGTACGTGAAACATAATACCTGGATGCGTTTTTTTCAGGCTGGAGAAAGCGGACTCAGGAAATACGGTTTGGATTACCGGAAAAAACATCCCCGCCAGCCGCTGGTATATTTTTTTCTGCCCCCGTCGATGAACCAGTTGTTTCAGCCTCTGGATCAGTATGATCCCCGATTTGGAGAGGCATTTTATGATGGTTCCTGGAATGATCAGGATCATGAAGAAATGCTGGCAAAAATTGAAATACCATCCGTTCTCATTCATACAAACTGGCAATACGATCAAAATGGAATTCTGTTGGGGGCAATGGACGGTAAAGATGCCAGCCGGGCATATCAGCTGCTCAAAAACAGTGAACGGATTCGTGTCGATTCCGGACATGGATTCCATTTTGAAAAACCGGAAGAGTTTATTAAGATATTATTGGAGTTCAAAATAAAGCGGGGACTGAATGAATCGTAAATAAAGGAGGAAAACATGAACCGGAAAAAGAAAGTGCCGGATGGGAAATACGTTGGAACCGTGAAGGTCGGAACGAAAGGCCAGATTGTTATCCCCAAGGAGGTCAGGGATCTGTTCCATATTGAGTCCGGAGAGACACTTCTGGTGCTTGCCGACGTTGAAAGAGGCATTGCCATTATGAAAACGGATGCGTTTGATGATATTATGGAGGCTTTGCATAAAACACAGCATAAAGAGGAGTAGGTGATCCTGTTATTAAGGGTTTCTGTGCATCTGGTTTTAATTTGCACGGCAGGTGCATGGAAAACTCTTGTTTTTTTATGTTTACAGCTCCCCCTCTTAAGAATTGACAGGAAATCGGCAAAAGGATATATGTGAATAAGAAATAGTTTTATTAGTATAGTGTTTATTTGTTTGAATCCAGCCACGGAAAGGATGAATGGGATGATTGTCAACGAGACCTTAAAAGTGATCAAACAGCGCAGAAGTATTCGCAGTTTCAGAGATGAGCAGATTAAGGACGAAGAATTGCAGGCCATCCTGGAAGCCGGAATGTATGCTCCCAATGCCGGAAAACAGCCGTGGCATTTTACCGCTGTGCAAAACCGGGACATGCTGGCCAGATTGAACCAGGCCGCCAAGGAAACGGCCAAAGGGATGGAGCATTTGAAAGATAAAGCGTACGACGAGCAATATGATTGTTTGTACGGGGCCCCAACCTTGATCATTGTGTCCGGAAATGAACAGGTTCCCGTTCCGCTGGAAGCAGATTGTGCTGCTGCAACCCAGAACATGCTGCTTGCTGCAGAATCACTTGGTCTGGGCTCCTGCTGGATATATTTTGTCATTCTGGCGTTTGATTCCCCGGAGGGCGATCAACTGCGAAAAGAACTGAAGATCCCCGACGGCTACAAGCCTTATTATTCGGCAATTGTTGGATATAAACGGGACGATACCATCCATATACCGGACAGAAAACCTGGCATGGTCACATACATTAAATAACTGGAAATAAAATAATAAATTATGCCTTACGGGGACTATGTTCTATATAGATCCAAATCGAGAAAAGGATTGTTACGATGGATGAGAAAGAAAAGAGCAATAAACCAGAGGAAAACAGAGAAAGTAATCGCAAAAACAGAAATTCCTCTGGAGTTGCCATAGCACTCGGTATTGCAATCGGGATTTCGTTTGGAATGTTATTTGATAATTTGGCGCTTGGCATTGCTTTTGGCGTTGCAATTGGACTTGCCATCCATACCGGTGAAAACAGGAAACAAGATGAAAAGAAGAAGTAATTTTGTTTTGAAAACGAATAAACATAATCGTATTCCCGCAAACGGATTGTTTGGGGGATTTTTTTATATTTGAAAATTTATTTGTGTAAAATATACTTTACATTATGTAAAATATACTTTACAATAAGTAAAGAGAAGTTGACTTGAAGGGGTGAGAAACATATGGGGGAGTCTGGCGGAAAGTTAAGAAATCGGATTGCGGTATTGAGAGCCGAACGTAAAATGACCCAGAAAGAGTTGGCAAAAAAGGCTGGTGTAAGCAGACAGACCATTATCTCGATTGAAAACAGGAAATACTCCCCATCGTTAAAACTGGCTTTTGAGATAGCCATTGCTCTTGACGCGGATATAACGGAAGTATTTCAATATGAAAAATCAAAGGGAGGGGATTAAATGATGGAAACGGCAATTATGATTACCAATGGTCTGTCAGGGTTTGCCTTTTTTGCCTTTTTGGGGCTTGTTGTGATGATAGCCAGGGAAGGAAAGGATGAACGGGCCCGATTTTTGGGATACAAACTTTTCAATTTTCTGTTTGTGTTCCTGTTTGGTGGTTTGTCGATCATTATTTTTTATACGGGTTGGGTAGATGTGGAGTATAAGGTGTTAAGAGTTTCCATTACCACCTTATTTTCCCTGACTATTTTTTCCGGCCTGATTTACTGGATGGCCATACGGAAGAAATACTAATCCTTATTTCTGCAATCCGACTCTTCGCGATCATGCGGAGAGTTTTTTTATTCCTGACTTCAGAAAGTCTTCAGTTTTTTCCTCACTGTATCTTTAGATTTGTTATTTATCATAATTTCTGTTGAAAGGGGGGAATAAAAAATGAGTCTTGCAAAGTGGAATGAACAGTGGATTTTTTTCTCCAAATTTGTGCAGTCACCTCGCCAGGTGGGCAGTATTGCCCCCAGTTCAAAATTTTTGGCCAAAAAAATGCTTGCACCGATTGATTGGAAACATGCCTCAGTTATAGCAGAACTTGGTGCCGGAACCGGTGCTTTGACAAAGTACATTCATCTGTTTAAACATCCTGATTGCAAGCTGTTTGTGTTTGAAAAGGATCCACAAATGCGTGGGCAGATAGAAGC
>JBAVDL010000253.1:0-12009 GCA_049587175.1 Thermoactinomyces sp. | reverse complement strand
GAGTCAGCCAGAGTTGCAGCAATCCGGGGACATGAAGTGGTATTGGTTGAGAAAACTGACAAGCTGGGAGGAAACCTGATTCCAGGAGGAGTTCCTTCCTTTAAACGCTATAATCTGCGTTTAATCGAATGGTATAAACGCCAGCTTGAATTGCTTGAAGTGGATGTCCGTCTGGAAACCTGCGTGACGAAGGAAAACATTGCTGATTACCAGGCAGACGAGATAATTGTTGCTACCGGTTCTACACCCATCATCCTGCAACAGCCCGGGTTTGAAGCTGTTATAACGGCAGATGACGTGTTAATGGGCAGAAAAAAAGTCGGAGATCAAATCGTGATCATTGGCGGTGGCTTGGTAGGCTGTGAGACCGGCTTATGGCTTGCTCAACAAGGAAAGAAAGTAACCATTATCGAAATGCTTCCTGAAATTTTAGGCGGACCACATAACATGCCATTTATGAACTATCAAATGTTAACGGAACTGCTCCAGTATCATCATGTGAAAATCTACACTAACACGAAAATCAAAGAAGTGCATTCAAATGAGGTAGTCCTTACAAAGGATGAAGAGATCTTTGCCATTCCAGCCGACACTGTCATCAGTGCAATTGGATATAAAGAAAATGATCATCTTTATAACGAATTAAGAGAATTGGAGATTCCTGTTCATAACATTGGTGACTCTAACAAAGTTCATAACATTATGTATGCTATTTGGGATGCATATGAATTAAGCAGAAATCTTTGATTCAGGCATGTACCTACATGAGCGGCATACCTGTTATCAACATGCCAGATATGAAATCGCTTTACCAATACTGCTAGCCCTGTTCAAATCAGCTTGACAGGTGTATCCACAGTATTCGCATTGAAACCGGAGCTTTTTTCTTCTCTCGATGGCCACATTTTCAAATTTGACGGGCAACCGCTTTGATTCCTCAAAACAGTTGCCCGCCAAACTCCTTTAACTAAAACACTCAAGAATGAAAGTTACCACCCTGATCTTTCCTTTTGCACCCCTCTGGATTTAGTCCTATGAATGTCCGTCAGATTTCCATTTTGAAACACATCGACACCGCCGGCGTTCCTTGTTAATGTTTTGAAGGCTGATCCTAGGTTCTGATCAGGGGAAGTTAAGGATTATACACGATTTGCTTTACAACAGTGCTCATCTGTTTATTGATCCTTTTCCCATCTTCTCAAATATCGGACCGGAACAAATTCAGTTAACCAGACTCCATTGGCTGATCGGTAAAATAAATACCCATCCTGATGCATTTCTTTGGCCAGAACGGTCAGGATGACGGGTAAGCCATGCCTTACTCCAACCTTGCGGGCGGTAACTGGATCTCCGGAAAGATGCACATGATGCCGTTTTCTTTTCACCAATCCCTTTTTGTAAATTGATTGCAAAAAGCGGCTGGCTGTGCCGTGATACAACCTGTCGGGCGGCGTAATCGGCTCCAGATCCAGATCAACCGGGATGGAATGCCCCTGATTGGCCCGGATTTTCTGTCCATCTTCGCTGAAGGAGAATCGCCGTTTGTCATTGGTAGCGACAATTCTCTCCAGAGTCTCTCGATCTATCGAAACCCCGTGCTGCTGACAGGCAACCAACAATTCCTCTACATTGACCCATCCATTTTTGTCCAACTGAATTCCGATCATCTCCGGCCTGTGGCGCAAGACTTTGCTGAGAAACTTGCTGTGTTTGACATCACTTGTTTTCATATGCTCACTCTCCACCTTGGGAACTGCTAACTCATTTGTAAACTTACAAATACCATAGGTATTATATTGGTTTAACAGAAATATATCTTGGATGCTGGAACTGTTTCTTCTTTTTCTTTAAAATATGCAATGATCCCCCAGACAACAAGTGAGAAAACGATGTAATAAATGTTAAAAAAATTCAATTACAAATCTCCAGTAAAATTAAGGACATACTTCTTTCATGTAAAATACAAAAAACCCTGCACTCTGCTTAATCATCATGGCACCCCTTCTTTCTCTTAAAATGTATAATGGCAAATATTTTAATTGGTTTAATGAAAAGCATTTCTTCGACAATTGAAGAAATGCTTTTGTTTTGTGGGTCGTTTCATTTCTTATGGTTATTTAATTGACCGCGTTATTTAGTTGTTATGAAATACACTTAATCGCCATAGACTCAATTGGCAATCCTTTTTGATATCTTTCCATAAACGCTTCATATCCAGAAACTCCCTCAGGCTCCGGACTTAAGGTTACACTTTCGGGGTGAGTAAATACTTCCTGTGCCAAAAAGTCTTCCAAGCTTTGCTCGCTGTTTCTGTTTTTGGCAAAAATCGCCAGCACTGCCATCCCCCAAGCACCGCCTTCGCCAGCTGTACTCATCACAGTAATGGGAGTATTTAATGCATTAGCCAGAACTTGTTGAGCAATACCCGGCGTCTTAAACAGACCGCCTTGAGCAATCAAGACATCCGTTTTGATCTGTTCTTCATTTTTTAGAATATCCATTCCAATTTTTAGTGGCGCAAATGCAGCATACAACTGAGTCAAAACAAAGTTTGCCAATGTGAATGAGCAGTTGGAATCTCTGACAAAAAGCGGTCTTCCCGCAGGCATTCTGGTAATATTCTCACCCGATATATAGCTGTAATTGATTAATCCGCCTGCATCAAAATCAGCTTTGGTAACAGACTGAAATAATGTTTCAAATAAACGATCTGTTTTTAAATCAATACCCATGCGTTCAGCAAATTCTTTGAATAAATTTGCCCAGGCATTTATATCAGAGGAACAATTGTTAATATGAACCATCGCTACAGGTACACCATCTGGAGTTGTAACAATATCAATATCTCTATAGACTTTGTTCAATGGCTTATCAAGTACAATCATGGAAAAAGCAGACGTTCCGACAGATATATTTCCTGTTCGTCTGCGAACACTATTGGTACTTACCATGCCAGTTCCGGCATCTCCCTCAGGCGGAGCCATCAAACTGCCTTCCTGGAGATTTCCATTAGCATCCAACAATCTGGCTCCTTCCCTGGTCAATCTACCTGCATACTCACCGGCCTTTAAAACTCCAGGCAAGATATCCCGGATCTTCCACTGATAAGATGCTACCTTTTCAAGACATCCAAATTTGTCCAATAAGTCGGCAGAATACGTTCCGGTGGATTCGTCTATCGGGAAAACACCAGAGGCATCTCCAATCCCCAAAACCTTCTCTCCAGATAATTTCCAGTGTACATAACCAGCCAGGGTGGTAATAAAATCAATGTCTTTTACATGGGATTCTTTGTTTAAAACGGCCTGGTATAGATGTGCAATACTCCACCGCTGTGGAATGTTAAAATTAAACACTTTGGTCAATTCGTCAGCTGCTTGCTCTGTAATGTTATTACGCCAGGTTCGAAAAGGAGTCAATAACTCGCCATTCTTTGAAAAAGCTAAATATCCGTGCATCATGGCGCTGACACCGATTGCGCCAATTTTAGTTAAAGTAATGTGATACTTGCTTTGAACTTCTGCTGCAATTTGCGTATAGCTTCTTTGAATTCCTTTCCAAACCTCATCTAACGGATAGGTCCAAATTCCATTTTCAAATTTGTTCTCCCAAACGCAGCTTCCCGAAGCTACTGTATTAAAATCGTCAGTTACCAATACGGCTTTAATACGAGTTGATCCCAATTCAATTCCCAACGAGACATTTCCCTGTTGAATTGCCTTAGAGGTTTCTACTATATTCACTCAACTCACCTCCAATTTACTTGGTCTTTTCTCGAATTTCTCGATTTCCTCCAAAGTATGTCCTCGTGTTTCCGGAACGCGTGTCCGGATAAATAAAACTCCAAGTAAACAAATAACACCGAAGATTGCAAATACAGCTTCCTGCGACATCGTAGCAGTCATGATCGGGAATAATAATCCAACCAAGAAAGAGCCAATCCAGTTAAATGATGAAGCCAATCCTGAAGCACGCCCGCGAATCAATAGCGGAAAAATTTCTCCAACTATGACCCAAGTTAAAGGAGCCCACGTAAATGAATAAAGTGCGACATAAATGCTTAAAAAAACAACGATCATCATCGGATTTGCGTTCGGAATCAATAAATTCAATATTGCCGGGAAAATAAAGGACAGCCCCATGATCGTTCCGCCAACTGTTAATAGAGTACGGCGATTAAATTTATCAGCAATCATAAGAAATACCAATGAACCTAGTACGAGAATAACCCCTTGAATAATAGGCCACATCAACGCTGATCTGGCCGCATGGCCTGTTGCTTTTTCTACAATCAAAGGAATATAATAAAAAATTGCGTTTGCTCCCTGGAATTGTTGAAAAGCAGCAACACCAACTCCTGCAATGACTAAATAGCGGTATTTATCATGCAAGAGTGTACCCCATGATGCTTTTTGACTTGCCTTTTTTTCCTCTATAACAGTTTCTTGGATTTGTTTTATTTCAGAATTAATTTCTTCTTTTTTGGAACGAATATAACCCAACACCTTGCGAGCTTGATCAAGTTTATTGTTCTTTATTAAAAAACGTGGTGATTCAGGTAACCTTAACACTCCAAGAAACAAGATTAAAGCAGGCAGGGCAGCTACACCAAGCATAAGACGCCATGCCATTGTTACTGGTAAATTTCTCAATAAATAATCAACAATGTATGAAAGCAACATTCCGGAAACAATCATTGTTTGATTAATTCCTGACAAGCGGCCACGTAAACGGGCTGGTGCCATTTCTGACATGTAAGCCGGTACCAGGGCAGAAGCAGCACCTACAGCCAAACCTAATAAAATTCGAACACCAGCCAAATAATATATCCCATTATGGGGGGCAATTCCCGACAAAATCGATCCAGCCATAAAAACTATGGCAGAGATTAAAATCATTTTTCGCCTTCCTAAACGATCAGAAAGTTGTCCGGCCAAGGCACCGCCAAAAATAGCCCCAAACATCAACGAAGAGGTAATCCAGCCAATAGCACCAGCATTGTTTTGAAGATTCCAATCATGTTCCAGAAAAGGCAAGGCTCCCGTCATAACGCCGATATCATAGCCAAAAAGTATGCCACCAAAAGCCCCAAAAAAATATATAAAGCCACTAGGAATTTTTTTTTCATTAACCATTCAGGGTCACTCCTCAAAAGTGAGTATTGATAGCTTTTTGCAGTCTCTTACAGGTAAACATTTTTGGCAGATCAAAAAGCGCTTTCAATACAAATAAAGATCCAAACCATTGTGTAGATTCACACATGATTTATAAGCGTTTATATTTTTAGATCTTTGTCCTCACCTGGTACTCTCTGTTTTTGTCATTGGGGAACTGCTTGGTCGACTAAAATAATCTTCAAAGTACTCTTAAACAATACATACTTTCTGATTCATTATTCCTCCCAAGGAAGCAAAGCCTCCTCGGGAGATCATGACTTTACCTAATAACTACGTATTCCAAACCAACAAGTTTTGCATAAGTTATGATTTGTTCTGTTGTTAAATTTAACGAAACCACTGTATGATGACCGCCTCCATTCTCAATCCAGGCTTTAACCCCTTCCCGGAAGTTTGGTTTAATCCTCCAAAGTACACGGGCAACTGGAAGTTTTGGCGCTGGAACAGTAGGCTCAAATAAAGAAACTTCGTTGATCAAAAGCTTGAAGTGAGTTCCAAAGTCAGCCATTGAAACAACTACTCCTTCTCCTGCTCTCCCATCAAATACCAAACGAGCCGGATCTTCACGATCACCAATTCCAAGTGGAGACACAATAATTTTGGGTTTGTTACTTGCCAAAGTTGGGTCTACTTCAAGCATGTGTGATTGAAGCACAGACTCTTGACCAATCGCCAATTCATATGTGTAATCTTCCATAAAGCCGGTTGAATGGTTATGGCTCATTATTTTGAGTAAGCGATCAAGCGCTGCAGTTTTCCAATCTCCTTCAGCAGCAAAGCCATATCCCTGTGCCATCAAACGCTGGACAGCAAGACCGGGAAGCTGCTTCATGCCATGCAAATCTTCAAAGTTTGTTGTAAAGGCATTGTAACCGCCTTCATCAAGAAAACGTTTAATGGCTATTTCATAGCTAGCTTGCACTTTCACACTTTTTTCCCAATCTTCCTTATTGTATGTACCATAATCAAATTCATAGAGATTTGAGTACTCTTCAAATAGAGCGTCAATTTCTTCTTTTCTCACAGCATTCACATATTGAACAAGATCTCCAATACCAAAGTAATCAACGGTCCAGCCAAATTGAATCTGTGCCTCGATTTTGTCCCCCTCTGTAACTGCAACATTGCGCATATTATCACCGAAGCGAGCCACTTTAATATTGAAGCTTTCGTTATAAGCAACAGCTACATCCATCCAGTCTGCAATTTGCCGCTGCACTTCAGCACGTTTCCAGTAACCTGCCACAACTTTATTTTGTTTATTTAAACGAGCATTAATGAAGCCGTATTCACGATCTCCATGAGCCGCCTGATTCAGGTTCATGAAATCCATATCAATTGTTTCCCAAGGAATGCTTTCATTGAATTGTGTTACTAAATGAAGTAATGGTTTCTGTAACAATTTTGTCCCGCGTATCCACATTTTTGCAGGTGAAAACGTATGCATCCAAGTGATAACACCACAAACTTCATCACGATAGTTGACTTCCTTCATAATGCTTGTGATTTTATCAGCGCTGACAGCCAAATCCTGCAACACAATTGGGTAAGGCAATAAACCGCTTTCATTTAATACATCAGTCATTGTTTGTGCATGCGCTTTCACTTCTGCCAGTGCTTCTTTCCCATAAAGATGTTGAGAACCAACAACAAACCAGAATTCTTTTTTTCCTGGTGTTAACATCGTACCCCTCTTTTCTGTATTTGTGTTTATATTACTTTTGCCCATAATAGGCATTATCCCCGTGTTTTCGTAAGTAGTGCTTATCTAAAACATTTCGTGGTAATTCCTTGGCAAAATGATTTAATTCTCGTGTAAAGAAATTCATTTTCGAAACTTCTTCCAGCACTACACTATGCATTACCGCTGATTTGACATCTTTCCCCCATGTAAATGGACCATGACCTTGCAATAAAACACCAGGAATTGCTAATATATCCAATCCTCGCTCTTCAAACGTTTTGACAATTATGTTTCCAGTTTCCACTTCATAATTACGATCAATTTCCTCTTGTGTTAAGTGACGGGCACATGGTATAGAACCGAAAAATGTGTCTGCATGAGTAGTTCCCATCACAGGAACATCAAGGCCGGCCTGAGCCCAAATGGTTGCCCAGGTTGAATGCGTATGCACGATACCGCCAATTTCCGGATAATGCTTATAAAGCACCGCGTGAGTAGGTGTGTCTGATGAAGGCTTCAACTCTCCTTCAACAACATTTCCTTCCAAATCAACAACTACCATGTCACTTGCTTTCATCTTTTTGTAGTCAATACCACTGGGTTTAATAACAAACAAACCACTTTCCCGATCAATAGCGCTGGCATTTCCCCATGTATATTTCACAAGTCCATGTTTAGGTAACTCCAAATTTGCTTGAAACACTTCTTCTTTCAGCTGTTCTAACACATCTCATTCCTCCGGATTCTAAAAATCAAATAATCCACTGGAACTAACAAATAGATATGACTTTCGACAACACTAATAATCTTTCACAATTTCAGTTTATTTTTTTATACGCACATATGTCAACAAAAGCATAATATGTACATACAAATTTCACGAAATTGGTTGATCTTTTTCCAATTGAGACTTAACGAAGCTTTTTGCGAAATAAAAACAAATTAATTGGAGCAGATGACAAAAATTCTATAATTTGTTAATTTGTACGGTCAATTTGTTGAGAACTTTTCATTTAAATAGGATGATGGTAAAATATATGCAGACAAATATTTCGTAAACAAGCAAAACCCAAACAACTTTTAGGAGAAGTGAGTTATGAAACCAAAGTATCAAGAAATTATTGATGATATAAAAAGTAAAATTCTCTCAGGGGAATACAGTGCAGGGGAACAAATTCCAACGGAGTCGGCCATGCAAGAAATGTATAAAGTCAGCCGACACACTGTTCGAAAGGCTATTTTAGAACTGGCAAACGAGGGATTCTTGAAAAGCAAAAAAGGTTCTGGCACATATGTAAGCAACTTATATCAATCAAAGTCTGGCAGAAATTCTAATAAGAAGACAATCGGTGTAATTACAACCTACATTTCTGATTACATTTTTCCTTCAATTATTCGTGGGATTGAGGAAAGATTGAATGAGGATAACTATTCGTTACTATTAGCCAGTACAAATAATGAAATTGAACAAGAGAAAAAAGCTTTGGAATTGATGTTATCATCCGGTATTGATGGTCTAATCGTTGAACCTACAAAAAGCAATCTGTATAATCCCAATATTGCCTACTATCTGTCATTAAAAAAACAGGAAATCCCGTTTATTATGATCAATGCATATTACAGAGAATTGGATGTTCCTTTCCTTTGTCTTGATGACGTACAGTCAAGCTATCTCGCAACAAATGAATTGATTTCAAAAGGACACACTCAAATTGGGCTCATTGCAAAAATGGATGATTTACAGGGTAAATACAGAATGAAAGGCTATATTAAAGCACTTGACGAAGCCAGATTGCCCTTTCAGCCGGATTTAGTTCTTCCATTCAATACAGAGACAAAGCCAGACCTGGGCATTAACCTGAAAGATTTTCTGAATAAACATAAAGACGAAATGACCGCAATTGTTTGCTATAACGACGAGGTAGGATTTGAATTGGTAAATGTATGCAGACAACTTGGTATATCTGTACCGGACAAATTATCAATTATTGGCCAGGACAATTCATATATTGCCAAAAATGCAAATATCAAATTGACAACATTGACGCACCCACAAGAACAAATGGGGCGTGATGCAGCTGATTGGGTTATAAAAAAATTACAAGGAAAAAATGACTTGCCTAACCAAACCTTTTATCAGCCAATGTTAATTGAAGGTGAGACAGTTAAAGAATTGAAAGAAGTATAATCCGATGTTTTTCAAGTGAAACAGTAATTGTAGATTTCCTGAAACCTCGCTTCTTTAGCGAAATCTCCTCAGAGATGTACATGATACGGTTTTTTTGCTAATTCCAAGTGATCAACAGTATAACCTTCATTTGTTAATCCATTCGTACATATACACGTTGAGATTCATTTGTTTAAAAGCACCTTTTGACTTAATGGAGGGGATTTATATTATCCCCTTCACGGACAAAACGTTGCCACATCATAAAACAGGTTTTATCTATCTTTCTTCTCCAATATTGCTAACCAAACCACGGTTTGGACATTCAAGTTTTTGCATTAATAACATTGATGTATAACTTTAGCGAAAAGAAAATAATAGATTTTTCCAAACTTACAATTATTCAACAGTTGCAATCAAAAAAGAAGTTTTTTAGGTAGTTATCCTGGTTTATCCACTTGCTGATCTAAAATAAACGGGTGAGGCTCAACGTTAAGCTTTTCAGTTGACCAGGATATTGATCTGTGTGGGAAGATTTTTTGAATCAGTTGTTCAGATAATGATAGGCTGGTATTGGTATTAGAATTTGGGAATTCCAAAAATAATCTGCTTGCATATCGGGTCCACAACTCTTGCCCCACGGCTTCGCTCAAAACTTCTTTGTCAACAAACTCACGACGATAATCTGTTATCCCCAGCCTTGATCGATTTTACACATAAACTTTCTCCCTGACTCGATCCCAACGACAATTTCTCACAACGATCAAAAAAATACTCTTCCAAATATGGCTCGATTTCCATCTTCCAAATTGCTTCAAGCTCTTCTTTCAGATCTTCAACCATAAAAAAGAAACCGCATTTCTTTGCAGCAGGGGTTCATACATTCAGTTTTTACATCCCATTTACAAACTTCGCGACAGGTTTACCCTGGGTGTAAATAGCACCCCCCCGAAAAAGGTAAATTAAACGAAAACAGCATTCATTCAGGATGAATGACAAGAATCCAACGATTTTAAAAACAAAAGATGACAGATTTATAACATTTTAAGAAGGATAAAAAATTTAATTTAAAAAACAGGTATACAAACAAATGTTCGCGTGATAAAATATATCTATCTTCCATACAGATACAAAAAGGGGTTAAAACATGAGCAAAAAAATAACGGAGAGAGATACAAAAGCTACCATTCTGAATGCACTACGTGAAGCAGAGAAAAAAATCGCAGAACTGGAAAAAGGAAAATTAAATGCAGATGCTGAGATCAAAGCCAAAAAAACAGCAGAAATCACCAAAAAAGCGGATCAATTAATGGAAGAAAATATTGACAGCAAAATCTCAGACTTGTCCAAATCAGTCGTTCAATTATTGACAAAAATCAATGGGGATTTAAAGGAACAGACCCAGAATCTGCAAACAGTCAAAGAAGCAATTGCCATGAAAGAGGCCGAACTGAAAGAACTGTTTGGAATCGAGAAACATGCTCATACCCTTGCTGGATTGGTCAATGCTCATCAGGAATTGAAGTTATCCCAGGAAAAGGAATTGGCGGAAGCTAAGGAAAAGGCAACCCTTGAACTGGAAGAGATTAAGAAGCAAATTGAAACGGCACGAAAAGAATACGAAAAACAGCTAAAAGAACAGAAAGAAACATTGGCCTTACAGAAAAAAAGAGGAGAAGAAGAGTTCAAATATGATTTTGCCCGGCATAAAAAGCAATCCTATGATCAGTTGGAAGATGAACTGGCAAGCAAGCGTAAAGAATTTGATGCGGAGATGGAAAAAGCCAATAAAGAGTTGGATACATATAGAGCTGCATTGAATGAACGTGAGGAAAAACTCGCTGAACGGGAACAAAAAATGAAAGAACTGGAAACCGAAGTGGCTTCCATTCCAGACAAAATTGCGGAAGTGAAAAAAGAGGCAAAAGCAAAAGCAGAGGCAGAGATGAAGAAAGTTCTGGCCATTCGGGAAGCATCCTTCAAAAAAGAGATCGAAGCAGACAAACGAATTCTGGAAACCGAAAACGATAATCTTGAAAAACAGCTGCAAGCATCCAATGAAACCATCTCTACTCTGCAAAACAAGCTGGACGAAGCCTATAAACGCATTCAGGAAATGGGAATTCAAATGGTATCCAGTTCCAACGAGTCAAAAGCTTTTGATAAAATTGCATCCCTTGTATCCGAAAAAAATTCAAAGTAGGATGATCAAAAAAACAGGGGGGACTATAACCCCCCTTTATCTTATCACCATACGTACCGTTTGTTACAGCTCCACATAAACCTCTGAATGATGTATTTTGCATCAAACACTCTCCAAACCCTTGATAGTGAACCCCCACAACAAAAACCCTGCCACGTCCATGCAGCAGGGTTCATCCATTCAGATTTTAAGTTCGCCCAATCTTACCAACTCGACGACGGCTTGTGAACGACCTTTTACATTCAGTTTTTGCATCACATTACTGATGCGTACCTTTTGCAAACTTTGGGACGGGTTTATTATAAGGTAACGAATGCCCCAATTCGTTCCAAGGTGTATCTATTGAGACGGCTAAATATAAGAAAAAACCTAAGTATCAAACATACGGTTTCAATCCTCTTTAATGAGGTGTATCTATTGAGGCAGTTTTGGCGGTAACACATTGGATTTGTGGTTGTGTTTCAATCCTCTTTAATGAGGTGGTATCTATTGAGGCTCCTGCCTTTTTGAAGTCAAAATTCAAGTTGACCAGTTTCAATCCTCTTTAATGAGGTGTATCTATTGAGGCTGGACTTTGTGGCGCGTTCCTTGGCGCTTGCTCATCGTTTCAATCCTCTTTAATGAGGTGTATCTATTGAGGCTTGAATCTGTGTTTTCAGTGAACCTTAGATCACTATGGGTTTCAATCCTCTTTAATGAGGTGTATCTATTGAGGCAGCGTTCGCTGTAACCGTTATTTTTACTGGTCTTCTACGTCCATTTCCGAACACCTCCTTTT
>JBAVDL010000252.1:0-7106 GCA_049587175.1 Thermoactinomyces sp. | reverse complement strand
ACAACAGAGGGTGACTTCGATTGGGTTTTGAATCTTTGCTTACCTTGAAAGAGATTTTGAAACGTCCCACATTCGCACGTGCAAAAGTAGTAGCAGGACATAACGGATTACACCGAAGGGTAAGGTGGGTTCATATTCTGGAAGTTTCCGAATTTGACACATTGATTAACGGGGAAGAGATGATTCTGGCCACGGGTATCAACTTTAAGTCCTCTTCCGTTTCGCCTGCCCGTTACCTGAAAAAACTGATCAGCCTGAATGCATCCTGTCTTTGTCTGGAACTGGGTTACTATTTTCACACAATTCCCGACGAATTGATCGAAATCGCAAATCAGCATGATTTCCCGTTAATCGTCCTTCCCAACAAAATTCGGTTTGTTGATATTACACAGGATTTGCACGCCGTGATTATTAATCGGCATGTACAACTCCTGCAAAATCTGGAATCCCTGTCACGGGAATTTCATCGCTTGAGCCTGGAACCCAAGGGTACATCCAATATCCTGAAAATGCTTTACAACAAGACAAATTCACCAATTATATACAGATCCGGCAGAGGGAAACTTTCCCTGTTTCCGGATCGGCAACCGGAAAAGAAAACCTCGCTTTCCAGGTTTCTGGAACAAAAGGTATCCGAATTTGACGAAGGAGATTCCACTGCCCGCACCTGGTCCTACAAAAAAAAATATGTGCTGTTGCAGCCGATCCGCGCCATGGGGCAAACACTTGCCCATATTGGCATGATCAGTGTCCGCAAACCAACTCAGTATGAATACCTGATTCTGGACTGGTCCGCTCTTGCTATTGCTCAAGACCTGATCCGCAAAAAATATATGGAAGAGCGGCGCCTCAACTCTGAAAATACCTGGGTAGAGAACCTGCTTCATAACCGCCTCGATGAGGCGCAAATCCGCAAAAACTTGCATTCTGACTATCATGATTTGAAACACAGGCAAAGTTTTGTCACGCTGATTGAATGGAATATGCATCCTGATGAAGATGAAGGGATTTCACTGGAGATACAGGAGTATATCCGGTACGATTTTCCCGTGATTATCCGGTCGGCGTTTGAGCAATATCAATTTTTTCCGTTAATTACCCGAAATCATGAGCAAACGGCAATTATTGCCTTTGATCTGAATCCTCAAACAAACTGGAAACCAAGGGTCCGACAGATTTTAAAACAGATTCGGCGTACAGACCGGAAGGAACGGCAGCAACAACATCCGTTATTCAATGTGGGGGTAGGACAACGTTACACGGGTTTTGCTTCCATTAACCAAAGTTTCAGGGAAGCCGGGCAGGTACTTGATCTGAACAACCGCCAGGATCATGTGTTTCTCTTTTATGATGAACTGGGTATCTTCCAGCTTATCCTCAACCTGCAGGAAGACAGCCAGTTAAAATCCTATGTTCATCAGCACCTGGGAGCGGTGATTGAATACGACCGGCAAAAAAACAGCAACCTGCTGATTACGTTAAAAGTTTACCTGGAACATGATTGCTCCAAGAAAGCAGCCGCCGAACATCTCTATATTGTGCGGCAGTCTCTCTATTACCGTTTGCGGAAGCTGAAGGAATTGTTGGGAGACGGGTTTCTGGCAACCGAAAACAAATTGAACTTGCAAGTCGCCTTGCATGCTTGCCAACTGATCTATCCCGACTTATTGGCCAATCCCGCAAAAAAGGCCAAAAACCGGGAAACGTAAAACATGTAAACTTTACCAAAGGAATGGAACCGGAAGTGCAAAATGAAAGCAGACACTTCCGGGGTAAGAGGCATAACATTCGGCCAGGCGAGGCGAGTCTCCGCCTGCCCCCTTCCGGTTTTCGCAAGACAGGAAACAGATCCTGATAATTTGTCTTCCATTTTTTGGTTTCCTTTTTTTCCTGGTTCCTGTCTGAATCCATTCATGCCTTGGATAACGGAATCAACTGCCAGCCGTTTTCCATACTCAGCCGGTCTTTCTGGATCGATAAAATCATCTGTTCCAACACCCCCTGCCAACTGAGTTGGGATTTCTCCAAAAGGCGGCGGGCAATCAGCACATTATCCATTGCCTTGACAATCTTTTCCGACGAAATTATTGTACTGAGCCGTTTCATTCCGGGATCATGGAAGACTTCGGCTTGCCCTTTCAGGGAATACAGCATCAAATCCCGATAAAACAGAAGCAAAATATCCAACAGCAAATGTGTCCGCTCTGCCTGGACTTCTTCAATAAACCATACCTCTGACAGAGTGAGGAGGGCTTCTGGACCCGGCGACAGAATCTGGCTGCCCCACTCCGTCACTTTTTGGCATACCTGTTCAATCCGGGACAGTTCCTCTTTTTCCACCTCCATCCGATACGGCAAATATGCAAACAAACGCGCAAGTTTTTCCGGAAGTCCCTTTTTCAAATACTGTTCGGCCCTGACTGCAGGAGGAAGTTCCGGAAAGCGCACCAGTTGGCAACGGGATCTGATCGTGGGAAGAATGTCCGCCAACCGTTCCGTAATCAATATAATCATCATGGCCGACCAGGGCTCTTCCAGGAATTTCAGCAAACTGTTGGCTGCTTCTGCTCTCATCTTGTCCGCTTCCTCCAACACAGCCACCCGGGTAACCCCTTCGGGAGCACTGTAACGAAAACGCGATTGCAATTGTCTGAGTTGGGAAATCCTGATAACGTTTCCCTCAGGACGAAGAAAAACAACTTCCGGATGATTTTCGTGTTCAATCCGGATACAGGAGGGGCACTCACCACATGCTTTTCCCTCTTGCCGTTCACAGTTCACCGATTTTGCCAGCTCCAGAGCCAGTTCTCTTTTCCCGGTATTTTTGGGGCCATAAAAGATATAGGCGTGGGCCAGTCGCCCTGATCGAATTGCATTTTGCATGATCTCCAACAGATGGGGCTGCAAAAAATCGTTTACCGACATGACAAAGCCTCCCGTCTGCAATCAAGCCTTCTATTAATCTTTGCATGTTCCAGCAAGAAAAATCAAGGGATTGCTTCCTGTTCACATGGCAACCACCCGGAAGTTTCACAAACAGGGCCAGATCAGTCGGCTTGTACAGGCAGACGATTTTCAGGACTGCCCCTTTAAATGGACAGGCACCATAACACCAATTTGAACATATTTGTCGACAAAATGTAAAAAAAGCGGTTTTTAGAAGCGAAGGAAGGTGGTTGTTACACAAGGCGAAAGCATTCCTTTCCAGGGAACTCGGTCAAAACCGTTTGGGAAAGATATGGAAGAAATACCGAAGCGTCCTGTCACTTCCTGGCAAATCCGTGCAGAAAATGACCCGAAACACAATGTATCTGTATTCCAGTTTTTTTCTAAAATGAAATAAAAACAACTTATATGATATGATATTTTGGTTAGACAGTAATAAGTTTTCATAATTCATCCCTGAAAATGGTACAGTCAAAATACGCAAATGTATGTTAAAACAACATTAAAGCATAAAAAGGAAACAATTAAATCGTTTTGGCAAATCCTGTACACCAAAACGGTAAACATTTCTATTGGACATTATTCTTTGAAAAATTAGCTGTTTATTGTTCGGACAAACTTGATTAGAAAGGAAATGAACCATGCCTTATCTTCGGTTTAAAGGGTTTTCAAAAACATCGCTGGAACGGTTGGCACCGCAAATTGTAGCGCATTTTGCCAAAATGGCTCATGTTTCCGAAGAAAAAGTCAAAATCGAGTTGCTTTCGGTTGAACCAATTACCAACTCTCCCCGTTCTCTGGAGATTATGATGTTTCCCCGCAATAAAAAGGTGCATGACCAGCTGGCTGAAAAACTGAATCAGCTGTTAAATGAAAACGGATTTGGAAATACACATATCTTTTTTATCCTTCTGTCCCCATCCCTTTATTACAAAAACGGACAAGCGCTTGAGGAGATTCCTTCCCCGCCCTTCTCCCTGTTGTTTCCCTGAAACGGAAGTGTTCACCCGGATCTCCGAAAAACCCGGGTGAACACATACTTCTGTTTCAAATATAAAAACGGGCTCCCGTTTAAAGTACCCAAGGAGGCTTTGTAATGAAAATTGCCCTCGTCACAGACAGTACCTGTGACTTACCCCGCGAATTGATAAACAAGTTTGATATTCATGTCGTACCGCTCAGAATCATTTATTCAAACGGCGATTATCGTGACGGTATTGATATCTCAACCGATCAGATCATGGACCGCCTTGACCGGGAGGTTCCCAAAACGTCGATGCCTTCTCCGGAAGATATAGACAGACTGTACAGAAATTTGCAGGAACAGGAGTATACCCATTGTATTGTCCTTACTATTTCTGCATCACTGAGCGGAACACATAACGTCTTCCGAATGTGTACACAACAATTTCCCGACATGAAAATTGATATAGTTGATTCCAAAGGCGTTTCCTGGATCCTGGGCTTTCAGGTTCTGGAAGCAGCCCGCTTGATCCGGGAAAAAACCGATTACCAGGAAATTTTAACAATCCTGGACGAAATCAGGAGTAAAATCAAGGCCTATTTTATTCTTGACACACTGGATTACGTACAGGCAGGCGGGCGGATCGGAAAAGTTGCAAAAACACTTGGTTCCATACTGGATCTGAAACCGGTTATCACGTTTGACAAAGATGGAAAACTGAATCCCCATACCGTGGCTCGCGGCAAAAAACAGGCTCTCAAAAAGCTGGTCAGTCCGATTTACGAGCAAATCGCATCAGCACGCACCCGGATTGCCATCTTGCATAACAGGGCAGAAAAAGAGGCGAAAGCCCTTAAAAATCAGTTGGAAAATCTGGAAAATGTCGTTGAATTGCATATGGGTTCGATTGGCCCAACACTTTCCGTACACGCCGGCCCGGGTTTACTGGGAATAGCCGTTTACCCGTTCGATTAAAAGGGTACCGGCTTATGAGCCATATCTGTCAAGATAATGGGACAAGGTAATTAAAGGCCACACATATGGATAGCTGTGGTAATTGATATAGAATTGGCCAGGGAGACCGGCACCTGTGGGATAGGACCAGGCAGTCGGTTTCCGCTCTTCCATCAGTTGCAACAGGCAGGCGATTCCTTTTTCAATCGCAGGAATGGGCCGGTCATGGCAGGCAATTAATGCATCTAGAGCCCAGGCCGTCTGTACCGGAGTGGAAAAAGGAAGCGAAACAAATCTCTGTTCGATATCGCTGTAACAGGACTCTCCCCATCCGCCATCCGGCCGTTGTTTATTCAATAAAAAACGAACCCCTTTTTGTATGGAAATATTGTTTGGCGGTACACCTATGGCGGTCAATCCCTTCAAAGCAGCCCATGTTCCATAAATATAAGAAATTCCCCAGCGTCCAAACCATGATCCATCCATGCGCTGGTGATGATACAGCCAACTCCAGGCCCGTCTTGCCTCAGGCCGGTCAATCGTCCAGCGAAGCCGGGAACCCAGAAAAAACAATACACGCCCTGTCAGGTCCGCTGTTGACGGATCTCCCCAAACAGCTTTGCCGTCACGATAAGGCATCAACTTCAGCCAGGCCTTGTTTGTATTCTTCTCAAATGCAGGCCAGCCGCCGTCATTGTTTTGCATACTTAACAGCCACTGTAAACCTCTGTTCCATTCATCCTGCACCAGTCCAGCCTGGACAGCCGGTGCAATGGCCTCCAGGGATTGCAAAGTGTCATCCACATCCGGATTAATGGTATTGGAATGGGAAAATCCCCATCCGCCCGGTATGGCATAAGGATTGCGAAGATGCCAGTCACCCCACTTGGTATGCTGTTTGGAAAGAAGATAGTCGATCCCTTTTTTGACGGCAACGTGATTGAAACGAACTCCTCCCTTTTGCAAAGCATCCAGAACCAGGGACGTATCCCAAACAGTTGACGTTGTTTCCTGCAAATGGGCTCCGTGGTTTAGCGGAAAAAGCATGTCGGACAGTCCGGCCATAGCTTTTTGGATCACTTGGTGGGTGACCGGATACTTCAGTGACAACAAGGCAAAAATCATCAAAAAAGTGCTGGTCATATAACTGTACAAGGTTCCATCTTCTTCAATTCGGGACAAAAGGAAATTTTCTCCCCACAGAACAGCCCGTTCATGAATCTTTTCTCTGAACAATGCCGATGTTTCGACTGCGGGCAACAAATCTTCCCTGGTCCAGAAATAATCCGGATGCATCCGTTCCCTGTACGCCCGGGAGGAAGCGGGCAGCCAGTCTTCTACTTCCCGAAAACCGCTCAGACGAACATAAAAATCCCGATCTGCCGCCAATATAATCGGTGCTGCATGAACACGCGTATAACCGACAAGATCAAAAAAGTTAACCGGACTCCAGGCTGGCAACAAAAAAAATTCTACGGGCAGTTTTGTAAAACCGGACCACTGTCGATGTCCCAATAATGCCAGCATTACTTTGGTCAGGGAACCGGCCCGGCTGATCCCCCCGTGAGTGAGAAGAAAATCACGTGCTTTTTCAAGAGTGCGGTCATTCGGTTTTTTTATTCCCGCATATAATAAAGAAATGGAAGCATCCAATGTAGCCGAGACACTTCCCTCTGCCTCATCCGGAAAGGTTTTCCAGGTGCCATCCGCTGTCTGTTTGCAGAGAATCCGCTCAATAACCGGAGCTAAAGTTGCCGTTCCCGGCCGTGCCAATACCTTGTGCAGCAACAGGTAATAGGCATCGGTCATAATCCCGCTTTCAAAACAGAACGACCAGCTTCCATCCGTGTTCTGCCTGGCAAGCAGTTCCTCCCTGATCCGGTGGATCATTTCTTGCACCTGAACAGTCCATTGGCCTCGCATTGCACTACTCCTTCAAGGTCTTCTCTTTTTACAACATATTCAATCTGTCAGGACAAATGACCCGATCGGATGAAAACTTTACCTGGAAAATTCAGGTTTCAGGCTATACAGATAAATACCAACAGATTGGCGCCAAGATGAATTTTTCAAGTGAAGAAACGGCCATAAAAAAGAGATCCGCATCGGATCTCCCAGACTGTAGATAAACCCCTTCTAGTAACTGAGTACAGAAGGGGTTTTCTAATAAACTGATTAAAAAATCGACGATGCCGACGGTTTCGCCATCGCCAATTAGCCAGTTTTTTTAAATTCATAGCAG
>JBAVDL010000251.1:0-2208 GCA_049587175.1 Thermoactinomyces sp. | reverse complement strand
GACTTGAACTGCTATCTTTTTGGCAACCGTGTCGGAAAATGGATGAACGGACTTGTCAGTTTCATGTTGTTTGGCGTCACAACCGCTATGATGTCGGGAACGGGAGCATTATTTGAAGAACAGTTGGGGATTTCTTTTCATTTTGGTGTAATTTTTACGGCACTTTTTTGCTACCTGGTTATTTTAAAAGGCATGGATGGAATTTTGTCCGTCAATTCGCTGGTTGTGCCCCTGATGTTTTTGTTTGTCGGAATGGTGGCGCTGCATGCCTTGCTTAACAATGATCTGTCTTCATCTGATTATTTCACCCTGGAACCGTCCCGATCCCATTGGTTTGTTTCGGCAATCATTTATGTAGCATTCAATCTGTCCTTGATGCAGGCGGTTCTGATTCCGCTTGGTGCAAAAGTCGGGGATGAAGCGGTGATCCGGCTGGGAGGATTGATTGGCGGAGCCGGATTGGGAATCATGCTGTTTATTTGCAATACGGCGCTGCAAATTTATTGGACGGAAGTGTCCCAGCTCAAGATTCCAATGGCATTTGTCATCAGCACCCTGGGAGCGGGTGTAAAATATTTCTTTTTGCTGATCATGTGGGCCGAAATTTTTACGACATTGATCGGAAATGTCTACGGGTTGACAGTTAATTTGGGAAATTTCATCAAATTGCGCCAGCCGACAATTATGGCACTTATTTTCGGCCTGGGTTACCTCTTCTCTTTATTCGGGTTTCCGGTACTGGTCGGTTTCCTGTATCCCCTGTTTGGATATGCCGGTCTGGCGGTGATTTTCGGATTGGCATTTCGGCGCTTGCCTGCATAATAAAAAGAAAGAAAAAGATGAAAGGAGGAGTTGGTGGTGAAAATTCTGCTGATCTTGCTTGCTGCTTATCTGACAGGAGCTCTTCCCTTGCATTTGTGGGCGCTGGGGCGGCCGGCCAGCCATTTTACACTCTATCGGCGTGAAATTTTTCTGGTCATTGTGATTGATCTGGTAAAAGGAATGGCGGCTGCCCTGTTCGGCCTGGCTCTTGCCGGCTGGATGGGTGCCTGTCTTGCAGCCGTTTTTGTCGTGGTTGGAAGTATGTATTCTGTTTTTCAGGGGTTTCGCGGCGGGTATGGATTGTCCGTTGCAGCCGGAGCCTTGCTGATTTTAAGCCCTGTGCTCATTTTGTTTGGAATTATTGTTTATTTTATCAGTTTGCTCGCTACACGCTACCTGTTTGTTTCTACCCTGTTGACGACGATTGTGATGATGATTGCGGGCCTGGTTCTGGCAACACATTTTTACGCATTGGCTGTTATTCTCATAACAGGCGGCCTGATTCTCCTGAGAACCAGGCCGGATTGGCGGCGTTTCCGGCGAAAGATTGAACCGCCATACCGGTTTAAAAATCCGTTTCGCCGGATACATTAGGAAGGAAGGTTTCTCCCGTCTGTAGAGAGAAAACTTTTTGCCAAGATTGTTGTTAAAGGGAAACCGAAACTTTATAGCCGGTATGTTTGCGAACCTGAAACACACCTGTGTCAAACAGGAGGTATTGGGCCTTGATTCCGATAAGCCTTCCGCTGATGGTTTGCTGTTTTTTAAACGATAAAGAGCGGATTTTGTCGGGTATTTCTATTTGCGGATAACTGAAATGATAAATCTCCATTTCCGGAAGCACGTACTGGTGAAAGTGTTCCGGCAATTTCCTGATTAATTCTTTTCTTGTCTGGTACAGGTTGGCATCATTTATTTCGTTTTTAAGCATTTTGCGCCAGTCCGTTTTATCCTGGATATACTGTGCCAGGAAAACTTCAGCTTCCCCTGCGTCTTTACGCGTTGGAACTTCCATAATCGGCAATGCCTGAACGGCTCCCTGGTCGATCCAGCGCCGAATATGGTTGTTTTTACGGGTAATGCCGACTTTGATGTCGCTGGACAATGCCAGATATACAATATGCGAGCTCATGCAGTGGTGCTCGCCAAATGATCCGTCACGACAGGTTCCTTTATGGAAATGGCACAGTTCCGGTTTGATAATGCAAATATCATTGTCCGGCAATTTTTTGAAGCAGGGAAAACAGGCACTGTTGCCCCCGTAAAATTTTTTCGTTTTCCGGCCGCAAAATTGGCATGTCAATTCATCCAGAAACTGTATCTCCATCTCTTTTCCCAGATGTTCGTTCAGGGATATGGTATGTTCGTCCACTTTCAGTTCATAAT
>JBAVDL010000250.1:0-8719 GCA_049587175.1 Thermoactinomyces sp. | reverse complement strand
CACTTGAACTGGTACACCATTTGCCAGAACAGGATCGATTTGCAATTGTAAACCGTCAATTTTAGCAGCCTCTGCAGCACCCAATTTGATATCGATATAGTGCGGAGCCACCTCAATATCTGCCGGTTTTACTTTTGCATCAACATCAACCGGTGCAGCAAAAGTTGATGCTGGCAGTCCGAATGATACTACCAAAGCTAGGCCAAACATTACTAACAACCACTTTTTCACCTAATACTCCCCCCAGTAGTTATCAAATATATTTTAATTATTTGATACATTATATATATATAATGTATTTTAGCGCTTTTGTCTATAATTTTATTTATTTGTTCATTTTTAGGACAAATTTGCTGGTTTAAATTTTTACAAATTCCTGTTAAAACCCTTTTAAAACCATCTTTTCCATAAGTTGATTATTATCAGAGAATTAATCTATTGATAGTATATCTCTTTTCCCATTCTGAAAATAAGACGATTTGCCAAAGGAATTAACCAATAGATTATCCTGCTGGTTTCCAGTTCAAGCGGAATTTTCCTTGAGACCTGGTCTTGCAGGAAGTTTCGTAACTGCCTGCCGGATAAGGAAGCCAAAGAGATCTCTTCACAAAACCGGAAACGGGTATTGATCGGGCAGATAAACAAACGGTATCCTGTCCTGACCAAACCGCTTTCTTTTCCCGGTTCGACTCCGACTTTCATCTTTATTCTTCATCCGTTTTCTTTTTCCTCCCTGATTTTTTTATTTATCCAATCTCTCAGGACAGCTGCATGGTTGTGCACCGGATCTTTCGCCGCATAAAGAATGGTGACAGGGCTTTCCTCAAGATACGAGCAAATCCGGTCAAGCAGTTGCCGACGAACCGGGTCGGCAGCCAGTTCTCTCTCATAATGCATTTTGAATTCCTTGAAACGTTCCGGTTTATGATTGAAGCTTTTCCGCAATTCCGGACTGGGGGCTATTTCTTTCATCCATTCATCCAGCACGGCCATTTCCTTTTTCATCCCGCGAGGCCACAGGCGATCAACCAATATCCGTTTTCCATCTTCCGGTTCAGGTGATTCGTATATCCGTTTCAGCCTGATTTCATGTGGCATGGTTTTATCTTTCTCCTTTCACAAGAAGCAACATTCATTACATTTATCATTATATCCGACAGGAAAGCGGATTCCTCTGCCTTCCGAAAATGCACACAGGTGAGATCCGGAAAAGATAAATTTTGAAAACCTTTCAGGCATCAGGTTCTCTTATCGATCATATAAGCGAAAGAAATATTTTAATATATAATTAAATTTTATCGTTAATAAAATATTAACCATTATATTATCATATATAATCATTTATATATTAAATTTCTCTATTAAATTTTGGTTGGTTATTACTTTATCTCTGATTTGAATTAATTCGGGCTGGTCATTTTTATGATGTCTTAATAAACAAGATTTAATGTCAGCTTGTCGGCAAAGTGTGAAAAAGAGATTTCCAAAAGCAACACGACACCGGGGCAGCCAGGCAAAAGCATTCACTTCCACGGAAAGCGGGCAAAACAGTTTCTGTATGAACATAAGCAGGTGGTGAGTCCGCCTGCAAGGAAATACCGTCATAACTGTTTTTTGTCGGAACGGAGTCCTGAAAATCGTCTTCCTGCCATTGTTTGTTACAGCCTGAATGTACTGATTTGTCTTAAAATAATTATTTTTATTCATACCTGATTCCTTGGGTAATCCAAACAAATTTTTCCAAACCTTTATTTTATTGGCTTGTATCCGCTTTAACAGAAGCGTAAAACGCCCTGAAAGCCCTTGCAAATCAAGGTTTTCCGTATTAGACAGAATATTATGGATGTTGGTTGTTTCGTTTCTTTTGTCTCTATGTCGTAGTATATTATTTCTATAAATGGATCGTTCAGGTATTCACAAAAATTTCTGTCTGGTTCATTACAGGATTTGCAAATGTTAAAGGAGTTGTATTTTCAATGAAAACAACGAAAATCTGTTTGATTGGCACAGGGTTTGTCGGTTCAAGCTATGCTTTTGCCGTATTAAACCAGGGCCTGGCCAATGAACTGGTATTAATAGACATCAACAAGGAGAAAACCAAAGGGGATGCCATGGATCTGAACCACGGCCTGCCCTTCAGTTCACCCATGCGGATTTGGGCCGGGGATTATGAAGATTGCAGGGATGCCGATCTCGTTGTGATTACGGCCGGAGCCAACCAGAAACCAGGGGAAACCCGCCTTGACCTCGTCCACAAAAATGCCGGCATCTTTAAAGGCATTATCAGTGAAGTGACGAAAAGCGGTTTTAACGGCTTGTTCCTCGTTGCCACAAACCCGGTAGACATTCTCTCTTACCTGACTATGAAATATTCCGGCTTCCCGGCTCACCGGGTTATCGGTTCCGGCACGGTTCTGGACACTGCACGCCTGCGTTATCTGCTTGGCGAAGCCTATAAAGTCAACTCGCAAAATGTCCATGCCTATATTATCGGGGAACACGGCGATACCGAATTGCCGGTGTGGAGTCATGCCTATATTGGGACACGCCCGATTTCGGATTATTTGAAAGCAGGTGTCGGCCCTACTCAGGATGAACTCGATCATATTTTTACAAATGTGCGTGACGCCGCCTACCACATCATCAACAGCAAGGGAGCCACTTATTACGGCATCGCCATGGGATTGGCCCGGTTGACACGCGCGATCCTGAACAATGAAAATTCGGTATTGACTGTCTCCACCTTGCTGCGCGGCGAATATGGATTAAATGATATCTACCTTGGCGTGCCGGCTGTTGTAACCCGCTCCGGCATTCGTGAAGTAATTGAATTGAATCTGACAGAACAGGAGCTGGAAAAACTGCATCATTCCGCAAACGTTTTGCAGGAGCAGTTAAACAGCGTAAAATAAGGGATACCCTGAACAAAACAGGAAAAGCCTGTGATGCATCCGACAGGATGAGCACAGGCTTTTTGCATGGAAAGGCCGACTGACAATATTCACGGCTTTCTTTCCTTAAACTTTGTATAATGATTCACAATAATAATAATCGAGCCGTCATCTGTTTTCTACGACCCATTCCCGTTTCAGGGTTGCATAGCTGGTTGGCGTTTCATACAACTTCACTTCTTCAAGCCGAATTTCCTGTTCCTGACGTATCCCCGGGAGCTGTTCCAACGCGCTTTCAATCTGTTCCCAGACCCAGTAAATCATGTTTTCCACGGTCGTATTCATGGGAGGCAATGTTTCATTCAGATAATGGTGATCGCATTTTACTTCAATATGTTCTTTAAAAATCTTTTTCAGATCAGCAAAGTCAAGCACAAATCCCCGCTCATTTACATAACCGCTGATGGTGATAAACAGCCGGTACGTATGGCCGTGCAAGCTTTTGCATTTCCCTTCATACTGGTGAAGATGATGGGCCGAATCAAAGGTAAACTCTTTTGTCAAAGCAACCCGTTTATGATGATACCTGAGCTGGTTGGCGTGGATGTCTTCACCGAGACGCTGGATTTTCCCCGGAATTTGATAAGATGACATGTTAATCACTCCTTTTGCTATGACCGCTGTCGAACCTGAAAAAAAGTTGCATTCAATCAGGAGATTGTCTCAGATCCCCTGTTTCAGAATTTATCCGGAAACATTTATTGTCTTTTTCAATTATTTAACCTCTGCGGCTGACAAGCCACGGTTTATATATTCCCAGTTTACACATGACAAGTACAGACAGTATTTAAGGTGCTGTCCGGTCTCCTCATCCTGAGTCATGAACATTACTTTATCGAAACTTTGCTTTTTTTTCAATCAGGCAACCAGCTCACCTTATCTTTATATCAAATAAATAACTGCCATTAAAATGAACAAAATTTCTCCTCTTTTTCCCAGGCGGATATTCCTGGTTTACCAAACAACCGGGAATATTTTATGCATTATTTTTTCTTGGCAATAAATTTTACAAAAAATTATCCGTGCTGTATCATAAATTAGAATGTCGTTTCAATATTTGAATTTAATCAAGAGGATGACTGTAATGCCGAATGTCCAATCACTTGAACGTGCTTTAAATATCCTGAACCATTTGTCTGAATATCCGGATGGTGTATCTATAGCACAATTATCCAAACAGGTCGGATTGACCAAAAGTACAACACACCGGCTCCTGGCAACCTTGTTAAATATGAATTATGTCACCAAAGACAAGGAAACAGACAAATATAAACTCGGGTTGCAAATTCTGTTCCTTTCCAGAAATCTGCTAAATAACTCCAACATTGTGACCACAGCAAAACCTTATCTGGAAAAACTTTCACAGGAAGTAAACGAAACTGTCCATCTGTGTGTGGAAGATCGGGGAGAAGTGATTTATGTTGATAAAATTGAAAGCAACCAGACAATCCGGATGTTTTCCCGTATTGGAAGCCGCGCTCCCATGTATTGCACAGCGGTTGGAAAAGTCCTGCTTTCCGGCGCTGATCCGGAATATTTTGAGGAATTGATCTCCAGTATGAAACTGGTTCCAAGAACAGAAAACACCATCACATCCAAAGAAAAATTACTGGAGGAAATAGAAAAAGTAAAAAAACAGGGGTATGCGATCGACAATTCCGAGAATGAATCCTTTTTAAGGTGCATTGCCTACCCAATCTTTGATCATCAGGGAAAGATTATTGCCAGCTTCAGCATTTCCGGGCCAACCAACCGGGTTACAATGGAGTTGATAAACAATACACTGATTGAAAAAATGAAGCAATACAGCCTTAAAATCTCAAGAAATTTTGGCTATACAGGAAATTGAGATTCATTCCCCTGTTAACAGCGGGGAGTCCGGGCACCATTGTCGCCTTCCCTTTTTTCCGCCATCTCTCCTGCAACCCGGCCAGCCTCCTGTACCCCGATCACCGTGCTATGCCGATGTTTTCGAAAAACGATATATATCAGATCAATCCCCATTCAATCCGCTGTGCTTTCATTTAAAAATTCAGTATCATCCGTTTTCACTGCAAATGACCAGGTTTGCCATCAGATATGGAAAACTGTACCACTTCCAGCCTTTCAGACAAACCAAAAGAGAGACATGCGCAAGCTCGTCTCTCTTTCCTTAATCAACTTGCTGTGATATTATTCTTTTTTTAGTACACTCTTCCACTTGTTCTTCTTGTTCATGTACTGACCAATATGCCGACAAGATTGGAACCAGTATGGAAGTAACAATAACGGATGTTGCTACAAGGGCTGTAGCTGATTGTGCAACCGGAAGGAACTCCGGTTTCATTTCAGCTATAATTATCGGGTTGGCAACGGCAGCCCCGGCTGTACCGCCTCATCAATCAGTTTATCTGCCAGCATTAACGGAATTCCCGTAACAATAATTACCATAATCCCCAGTAGAATTTCCGGCCAAACCGGTTTTGAAAATTACTGCCAGTCCATCGAATTGCCCAGGGCAAAACCAAAGAATGGGATTAATGTATCAGTTGCTTTGCTGAAAAATTGGCAACAGTCAGGATCCAGATTTCCAAGTATAAACCCAGGGACAAAAGGCAATACAGCCCCCACGAAAGCCTGCGGTTGAAAAGCTGCGAAGCCCCGTAGTGCCAAGGATCATCATTGTGACCAGCGGCCCCGATTCAATAGACATCAATACAAAAGCTCCTGCTTCTTCTTTCGTTCCGTACTGTTGCATGATCGATGCATAGCATACAAACCGCCATTGGTCATGTCCATGGAAGCAACCAGGGCCAGAGCTGAAAATCCGGCAAAAAATCCCGTCTGGATTCCGTTCCCCGGAATAAAAGAAGAAGCAATGAAAGCAACCAGCCAGGAAACAGCTATTTTCGTCAAAACCAGTATTCCAGACTTTCTCAATACAATACCAGTCGTTTTGATATTTATTCCTGCGCCCATGCAAAAAAACCAAAAGCTAAAATCGGTACTGTACCTGTCATCAACCCATTTGTATACGAACCGAAATATTCTCCCGACGCCCGAGCAAATGTGTGAAGGATGGCTCCAAAACAAGGGAACCAACATTAAACCGCCCGGGATCTTTTTGATTGTTTTCATAATTTTCATGTATGTGTTCCTTACCCTTCACTTTACAATGGGTCAAATCATAGAGATCTGAAACGACCGATTTTCGTGTTGTTACCTGGAAAAAAGATCATGACTGTTGCCTGAAAAGCACCCCCCCTTTCATCAGGATGTTATCCTGCTTTAACGGGCCAGCCAACCGCCATCAACCGCCAGGACATGTCCATTCATATAATCGGAAGCCTTACTGGATAAAAACACAACTGCCCCCATCAGATCAGAAGGAATACCCCACCGACCCGCCGGAATGCGGGAAACAATCTCGGCATTTCTTTCCTGATCAGCGCGAATTGGAGCTGTATTTGCCGTAACAATATATCCTGGAGCAATCGCATTGATCTGGATATTGTATGGTGCCAATTCATTTGCAAACGCCTTTGTCAGACCGGCCACCCCATGTTTGCTTGCTGTATATGGCGGAACAAATTTCCCGCCCTGGAAGGAAAGCATGGAAGCAATATTGATAATTTTGCCGCTTCGCTGCCTTACCATTACTTTTGCAACTTCCTGACTTAAAAAATACAATGCATTCAGGTTAATATCTATCACCGCGTTCCAGTCTTCCGCTTTATAATCGATTAATGGGGATCGCCGAATCGTGCCGGCATTGTTGACAAGAATATCGATTTTCCCATATACATTCATGCACTCATCCACAATTGGCCTGATATTCTCCCTTACTGCCAAGTCCGCCTGATGAAAATGAACACTCCGTCCTGTATCTTCAACAAATGCTTTCGTTTCATCCCAATCAGTATGATGACAAACAACAAACAGATCAGCTCCAGCTTTCGCCAGTGCAACAGCATACGCCTGGCCAAGTCCCTTGTTTCCGCCGGTAACGATCGCAACTTTTCCCGTCAGCTTGAAATAATCAAGTGAAAAATCAGTCAAATTCATTGATAATCACACCTCTTGACTGTTTTCTATATACTGCCATCCAAATTATTTCAACTCATCCATTCCAACCGGATCCATGTCATTATAAGTTTTGTTTTCTCCGGCCATTGCCCAGATAAAGACATAATTACTTGTTGCACTGCCACAATGAACAGACCATGGCGGAGATATGACAGCCTGTTCATTTTTCATGACAATATGGCGGGTCTCGGTTGGTTCTCCCATGATGTGAAACATTCTGGCATTCTCATCAAGATCTGTATACAAATAAACTTCCGTTCTGCGGTTGTGCGTATGGGAAGGCATGGAGTTCCAGACACTACCCGTGTTTAATTGCGTTATTCCCATCACTATCTGACAGCTTTGGATTCCATCTTTATGAATCATGCGCCGGATAACCCTGTCATTTGCATTTTCCATTGATCCCAACCGATCGCCGCCGGTCTCCTTAAATCTTACTTTTTTCGTTGGATACACTTTGTGGGCTGGTGCGGAGAACAAATAAAACTTTGCGGGCTTTTCCGGTGTTTTGCTTGTAAACAGAAGCTTCTTTTTTCCCAGGCCGACATACAGGCAATCCTTGTTATCCATTTCATACACTTCACCGTCCACCACGACATTTCCAGTCCCACCAATATTGAAAATCCCTGCTTCTCGCCGCTCCAAAAAATAATCCGCTTTGATTTCATCATATCCCTCAAGGGAAAGGGCTTGATCCGCAGGAGCAATTCCGCCGATTATCACGCGGTCTTCCATGGAATAAACCAGTTTGATCTTTCCTGGCACAAACAGGTCCTCGATCAGATAATGTCTGCGAATATCCTCCGTAGTAAACGTTTTGACCTGCTCAGGATGTGTTGAATATCTGATTTCCACTTCTTTATCCCCCTTTTTGACTCAAACCCGAAAACAAACGCTTTCACGATTCCCATAAAATTTGCACTGCTGGCGTTTGAAAAAGCCCAAACCTGTACAACTTTCCCTTTTATCATTCCGGATTGTGGAATGATATTTCATAATATAGTTTTATTGTAACGCTTTCACTGCCGAAATGGAAAACATTTAATATGACAATGAATTGTTTTTTTATCTTGAAAATGATTATGACCAATCTCTTTTATAAAAAAGTTAATTCGTATTAAAATAGAACAAAGAGTTTTTTCCTAAAATGACAAACGATGATGAAAATCTTTTGTCCAAGCAACATTTATTGCTTCCTTTTTCTATAAAATTTCTATATCGCGAGGAGATTGATACCTGATGACTTACTTTGCCGCTATTCTGCACATGAAAGACGAGGAAAAAAACAGGAATTATCGGCCTGACCATCTGGCACATCTGGAGGAACTTGAAAAGCAGGGAAAGGTTTTTGCCAAAGGCCCTTTTGCCGACGGAGCAGGAGGATTGGTGATTTACATAGCAGATTCACTTGCAGAAGCTGAAGAATTGGCCAACAAAGACCCTTATGTTGTTACAGGGGCTCGCCGGCTGGAATTGCACGAATGGAAAATGACCCGCCCGGAATGATCCTGGTTTTCGGGAAAACATTTTCTTTAAACATCTGGAAACAATTAAACCGGCTCCTTCATAAAGAGCCGGTTTCAGCTTGTCGACAAAGTCAGTTTTCATGACAGGTCGACAAGCTTTTTTGTCGAATCATTTTATATAGAAAATAGCGATGGGGGATTTAATTATGTTATCCAAACATGGAAAAAATGGTCGAA
>JBAVDL010000249.1:0-5407 GCA_049587175.1 Thermoactinomyces sp. | reverse complement strand
TTGTAAACCGTTTCAATTTATCCCGTAATGGTTCGCCGATTCCATGGGGTTTAAGCAAAGGCCCTGTTATTCCTCTTCTGATAATCAAGGCAATTATTTTCTCCTGCTGATGCTTGTCATAGCTGTTCAGATCAGCAAGTGCTTCTTTCGTGAAAGTTACTTCGACTTGATATCGATTTAACAGTTTGTTGATTTGTTCGATATTCATCAGTCTTCCTCTTCCACCTCATCAACCATTTTTCTGATTCTTTCTATATCCAGTTGATTATCCTGAATAACCCGGGCAAGGGGAATATCAGCAATAGTCTCCATTCTCTCAAGAGCCAATTCCTCAACCGCCTCATCCAGTGCGCAATCTACTGCTTCCTTGTATTCAAGAAGCTCCTGGAAATATTCCAGATCAGCAATAACTGCTTTGCCGGGCTTTTTTACATTTTGAACAACATAAATATCGGTACTTTTTTTCTCATTGGAATAGGAATCCAGAATTTCTGTCATTTTTTTGCTTCGCGTCAATTGTGTTACAGTAAGAACTTTTTCATTGAGAAATTTAAGAATATCGGTTGTTACTCTTTTCTTGGGTGTCATGGCAAACCCCATCCTTTTCACTCCTTTTTCATTTTCTTATTATATGTAGATTTGCTTTAATTATACTTTTCAAACGAGTATATGTAAACGCATTTCAAATCACTTTTAATAACACAAAACATCAACTCTAACACAGGCAATCCATTCTACATAATTATTATTCAAATGCTCCCATTTTCTCTTTCGACAATACAATTTCAATTAATGATAATTGACAAATGACAAACAAATTAGATAGTATTTGGTTTACAGAGTACTCATCAGATTACCATAAGAGGTGAAGAATGAACAAAAAATTGAAAGCGATACCACATTTCAAGGTGCGTAAAACATATGATGAAGTGGCAGATTACCTGAAAGAACAGATTATGAATGGAACTTACAAGCCTGGGGACCGCCTCCCCTCCCTTCGGGAACTTAGTGAACTTTTGGGAGTGGGCCAGTCAACAGTCCGGGAAGCTGTCAGTTCTCTCAAAACGATGGGACTGGTTACCATTCGGCATGGAGAAGGTACTTTTGTCACCCGCTTCGATCCGGAAGAAATCATGTCCGGATTTGAGCAGATCCGTCCGGTTACCCAACAGGATATTTTAGCCCTTTTGGAAGCCCGCAAGATCATTGAAACGGGAATTGCCCATTTAGCTGCTGACAGGCGCTCGGAAGAAGATCTGAAACGGATTGAGGAAGCGCTGAAAGAGATGGAACAGGCTGTAGCCAAAGAAGAACTGGGAGACAGGGCAGATTTTCAATTTCATTATGAAATCGCCAGATCGTGCCATAATCCGATTCTGGAATATATGATGCAATCTAT
Organism: Thermoactinomyces sp.; assembly: GCA_049587175.1. Classification (GTDB taxonomy): domain Bacteria; phylum Bacillota; class Bacilli; order Thermoactinomycetales; family Thermoactinomycetaceae; genus Thermoactinomyces. The sequence goes on along the minus strand of JBAVDL010000249.1, from coordinate 4,008 downwards.
CTCCGAAACGATGGGAAACTCATTAAAAGCCAGTCGTGAAAAAATGTTTCAGACCAAAGGAATTCCGGAACAGCTCCTGGCTGAACACAGGAATATTTTTGAGGCAATTGCAGACAAAAATTCGAAAAAGGCAGAAGAAGCCATGTTGTATCATTTGCTCGGTGTAGAAAAAGAAATCATGAATTAACAGCATTGGGCATATTATTTTTGCAGCAGTCATCAGATGACATTATCATAATAACACTTTGGTGTTCATCCACAATCAATGGATAATAATCCAGCCCCGAGAGGTGAGTTTTGATGAAAGTTTCATTTTTTGCCACCTGTTTGGTGGATATGTTCCGGCCAAACGTAGGAAAAGCGACCGTAGAATTGCTGGAACATCTGGGTGTAGAAGTGGAATTTCCCGAAGCACAGGTTTGCTGCGGACAACCGGCTTATAACACCGGTTATGTAGAAGAGACAAAAAAAGCCGCCCAAAACATGATTCGCGCTTTTGAAAAGGCGGAATATGTTGTATCCCCTTCGGGATCTTGTGCGGAAATGTTTAAAGTTTATCCAACCCTTTTCAAAGATGACCCGAAATGGCATCAGCCTGCCCGGGAACTGGCCGACAAAACCTTCGAACTTACACAGTTTATTGTAGATGTTTTAAAGGTAACGGATGTAGGGGCCCGATTGGAAGGAAAAGCGACGTACCATAGTTCCTGCCATATGATGCGTTTGTTGGGAGTAAAAGACGCACCCTTCACGCTTTTGTCCCGCGTCAGGGGACTCGAAGTTGAACCTTTGCCAAATTCCCAAAACTGCTGTGGATTTGGGGGAACCTTTTCTGTCAAGATGCCCCGGATCTCCGAACAAATGGTGGATGAAAAAGTTGAAAATGTGCTGAAAACAGGGGCCGATTACCTGATCGGGGCAGACAGCGGATGCCTGATGAATATTGAAGGACGATTGGAACGTTTGGGGAAAAACGTCAAGGTCATGCATATCGCCGAAGTTTTAAACAGCCGCTAGGGGGGGATTTCAAATGGCTATGAAAATCAGTGAGGAAAAGTTTGATGACCGGGTCAGTCAGGGACTTCAGGATTCCTTCATGCGCGGTGCTGTCTCTTCCGCCCAGGAACGGATGTATACCCGGCGTCTGTCTGCTGCCGAAGAACTCGGCAATTGGGAAGAATGGCGATCGCTTGGAGAACAGATCCGCCAGCACGTACTGGAAAATCTCGATTACTATTTAATGCAGCTTAGCGAAAACGTTTCCAGACGGGGCGGTCACGTATTTTTTGCCAAAACCGGGGCAGAAGCTGCTCAATATATCAGGGAAGTAGCCGAACAGAAACAGGCCAGAAAAATTGTCAAATCCAAATCGATGGTCACCGAAGAAATCAATATGAATGAAGTATTGATTGATGCCGGATGTGAAGTAGTAGAAAGTGATCTTGGGGAATATATCCTGCAAATTGACGAAGAACCGCCGTCCCATATCGTGGTGCCGGCACTTCATAAAAACAAGTCGCAAATTCGCGATGTATTCAAGGAAAAACTGGGCTATGACCAAACGGATGATCCTTATGAAATCACAAAATTTGTCCGCAAGATCCTGCGAAAAAAATTTATGGAAGCCGATATCGGGATAACCGGATGCAATTTTGCCGTGGCCAATACCGGCTCCATTTCCCTGGTAACCAATGAAGGGAATGGCGATCTGGCAATGTCCATTCCAAAAACGCAAATTGCCGTAATGGGAATGGAGCGGGTTGTCCCCACCATGGAAGAACTGGACGTACTCGTCAGTCTGCTTTGCCGAAGTTCTGTCGGCCAAAAGCTGACAAGCTATGTCACTGTTGCCGGGCCGGTTACAGGAGAAGAGGGAGACGGACCAGAGGAATTCCACCTGGTCATTGTTGACAACGGACGTTCGAAAATCCTGGGATCCCGGTTCCAACCGGTATTGCAATGTATCCGGTGTGCTTCCTGCATCAATGTTTGCCCGGTTTATCGCCATATCGGCGGTTTCTCCTATGGTTCCATTTATCCGGGCCCGATTGGAGCGGTCCTGACTCCTCTATTGGAAGGATACGATGATTACAAGGAACTGCCATATGCGTGCAGCCTGTGCGGAGCATGCACAGAAGCGTGTCCGGTAAAAATTCCGTTGCATGAATTAATTCACAAACACCGTCAGGTCATTGTGGAAGAAGAAGGACGCTCGCCACTGTTTGAAAAACTGGCCATGAAAATGTTCGGCATGGGAACATCATCCCCCTCGCTTTACCAATTTGCTACAAAACTGGCGCCGGCAATGGTGAGCCCGTTTACATCGGAAGGCCGGTTCAGCAAGGGCGTTGGCCCTTTGAACAATTGGATGGACACTCGTGAGTTTCCTGCTCCAGGCAAACAGCGCTTCCGCGACTGGTTCAAAGATCACAAGAAAAGAGGGACGACGGATGAAAGGAACCATTCATAATCGCGACTCGTTTTTAGACCATATTGCCAGACAACTTGGCAGAAGCCCGAGAACAGAGGGAGTAACGCGTCCTGTCTGGAAACATGACGTTCGCCGGGAAGTACTGAAACATAATACAGAGGAACAGTTGCTCGAAGTTTTCAGGAAACAGTGCCGGAACATCCACACCGCTGTTATTGAAACATCAAAAAAGCAATTGCCCGGGGTTCTGGAAAAGCTGGTTTCTGAACATGGCGGCGGGCCTGTAATCATACCGGAAGATCCTCGCTTTGAGGAATATGGACTCACCCCCCTGTTAAACAAGAAATGGCCGCATAAAAATGTTTCCGTTTACCAATGGAAAACGGGGAAAAGGGAAGAAAACCTGAAAGCAGCAGAAACAGCCAATTTCAGCATCGTTTTTAGTGACTATACTTTAGCCGAATCCGGAACTGTTTGCGTAAAGACCGGAAGAGGCCAGGGACGCACCCTGCATTACCTGCCGGCCAATTACATCGCCATTATACCGCGCCATACACTCGTGCCGCGCATGACACAAGCCGTTTATGACATGAATCGTGCCATGGAAAACGGGGAACCCTGCCCTCCCAGCATCCATTTTATTTCAGGCCCCAGCAACTCTGCTGACATTGAACTGAATCTGGTAGTCGGGGTTCATGGTCCTCTGCAGGCATTTTATATCGTGGTGTAAACAGATATAACAGGAAAACCACTTCTTGTCTCTTCTCAAGAAGTGGTTTTCCTGTATATTGTCATCTGCTTTTTAAACCTATGAAGTGACAGATTCAAATCAAATAAATCAACGGTTCTTGCAAAGCATATCTATAATTTAATTTTTCAGCTATACAATCTTGCAAATTTCTTTTACCGCATTCGGCAACTTATCATATTCTAATCTTCTAAAAAATATTTTCCAATACTACTTTGTTATTCACAAAACATAATTTGATGTTTGGATACTTTTTGGCAAGCTTTGCTATTATCCCACTCCAACTAGGAAAGGTAGCCAATTCGGTAAATAACTTGCTTACCTTTTCTAAATCATGATCTCAAAATATCATTTTCTAATAAATGAACATATCCATCAGTTACATGAATCCCCTTTACTCTTTCATTAAGAAACTCTTGATAGTCCAAAACGTTTTTATTATTAACTACATAATAATCTTTCTTTATCTTAAATTCCTTGTTCTCGAATTGATAAATTCCCCGTATATTGTTTAGTGCTCGAACCAACAGATCCTTCATTTTGTCAAATTTTCCATTTTCTTGATAAAAATAGGCCAAATTAACATGATTTAAAACATGATCAGGCCCAGTCTTTATCGAAGATAGCAAAGCTTCTTCATACTCTTTCATAGATCTTTTATCTTTAATCCCCCATGCTCTTAAAAGCCAAATCATCGATTGATATTCTTTATCATTTGTATAAGTTTGGAACAATTTCTGCACGATTTTTTCCTCAATAAACCCATAATTGAGGTGATAAATGGTTGCTAACATAACAAGACTATCCAAATGGTCAGGCTTCATCGACA
>JBAVDL010000248.1:0-2730 GCA_049587175.1 Thermoactinomyces sp. | reverse complement strand
TTGCTTGTATGAAAATATTTCACACGCACTTTTTTACTAATCAAATTGCTGGTACCATCAAATACCATAATGGTGACAAAACCATTCATTGGGTAAACAAAAAAAATAAACGAACAGAAAAAATATATACCCTTCTGCCTGAAATTCAAAGCATCGCCAATACACTTCAAGGAGGAGTTCGCAAAAATACACAACCTTTACCTTACCGATGCGCAATCTGCCCCCTGGCATCAAAATGTCCTTCTTTCAAAATATATCCTGAAGCAAAACCAGTAACCAATGAAGAACCTGAAAAAACATATGAAAAGTTTGTTGAATCCGCATCCAAACTACTATCAACCTCAAGAAAACACTGGCAAGATGATGCAAAAGAATTATTCAAGATTATTCAAACTTCTCCGCTGATCCAGAAATCAATCCGTAAATACTGTACCTCAAAACGCTTTTTTGATTTTGAAGAATTAATCGAGACAGCTGCTTTTCATAAAAAAAGACTGTATAATACGACCTTAAACAAGACAGATGAACTTACCTTTGCCTATCAACTTCTCCAATATATTGCATATAAACATAAAAGCTTTAAACTTGGCACAATGGATCAGTTGGCAGGAGCTTATGGCTTAACCAAATGGTATGATAACAGAACAAGCAGAGATCAAACCATTAAAATCTTTTTTAATATGGTAATGGGACGATTTTTGGAAACAATTGAAAAGGAATTGCAAAGCTATATTCCTAAAGAAAAAATGGAACAAATCATATTTAATCTAAATAAAAGTCAACTAAATTTAGCTAACGACAAAGCGTTGATTCGTGCTGTAATGAATGTGACCGATGATGACGAAAACAATGAAGAAGCTTATGAGGATGACGATATAAATGAGGAAGAAGATGAGGAATCAGAAAAAAAGATAATATTAAAAGAGAAATAGCAGAAAAAACAATGACTTTCCCTGCTTTTTATACAGCATCTCCTGGTTTCAGGTAAAACATTACAGGAGGTCTCAGTACCGGACCTCCTGTTTTTATTATTTTATTGAATTTGCAAGGACAACTTTCTCCCGATGGAATCTATCGCTATCGCAAATTAACTGTATGCATGGGAAATCTCAATTTGTTTTTTGCTTACTTGACAATTTCCGGGTTCGGTGATGCGGTGCGCGATGCCCGTTTTGCGGCAGCAGTATGCTTTTTCATCAAAGTATAGGAAATGGCCATGGAAATGACGGCCAGAATGGCGAAAACGACAAATCCTCTTTGATATCCGCTCGTGCCAAGGGCATCAACAAACATGCCCATGACTGGCGGTATTACAAATCCTCCAAAAGCTCCCAATCCGCCAACCCAGCCGCTGGCCCCGCCGGGAGCTTCGCTGACATAGGTTGGAACCAGTTTGAAAACAGCCGCATTTGCTATACCCATTCCTGCGGCAAGAATGATTTCTCCCGCCAGGGCGATCCAGAAATTTGCCGTAAACATCAATAGCAATGCACCGATAAAGGCAATCCCGAAACTGGTAATGGCCACTTTTTCTCCACCCAGACCGTCACTCAGTTTTCCGCCATATACACGGATCAGCGAAGCAAAGATGGAGAAGCCAACCGCCATCAGGATTCCGGCAACTCTTACGCTTTGGCCATGAAATTCTGTCCAGTAAGTGGGCAGCCATGTCGTCAAAGCCAGGAAGCCGCCAAAAGATGTAAAGTACAAAGAGATCAGTGCCCAGGTTTTCGGATTGTTTGCCGATTTTTTCAACGCTTCAAAAGCATTCCCGGTTGGAAAAACCTCCTGTCCCAGTTCTTCGGCAATCGCTTTTGCTTCTTCGTTACTTATTCCCTTTTGTGTCAATTGAATCGAGTACGCATCTTTTGCAAAAACGGCATAAATAACCGTTCCGACAACCAGAAACGAAAGCCAGATCAAATAAGTGTTCGCAAGACCGGCCATTGCCAATACCAACGGCAAAACAAGGCCGAAAATCCCGGGAGCGAGATTGCCCAATCCCCCGTATATACCTGCCGCCAGTCCCTGTTTGCTTTTTGGAAACCAGTAATTGGTTTGTGGCACTCCGACCGAAAAGGTTGCCACACCGGCTCCACCCAGCAGCCCAAAAAACAATACCCAGGGAAACTTCTCCATCGTCAATTCGCCGGTATACAGAATTGCTGTCAATCCGACCATGCCAAGGATGGAAATACAGAGAAGAATAATCATCGGTTTTTTTCCGCCTGTTTTATCAACCCAGGCGCCAAACGGGATTCGCAATAACGACCCCAAAAGCTGCGGGGCTCCAACCAGGAAACCCAGCAAAACGCCGGATAACCCCAAAAATCTGTTAAATTCGGACGCAACCGTTCCGAACAGGGATACGGCAGAAAAGCCGATAAAAAAGCCAAATGTAGCCATGGTTAGTCCAAGGTTTGGATTGCCTTTGAGACCATACTCCTCTTTAAAATTCACCTTGTGCTGACTTGCTTTTTTCAATGCCTCCATTTTCGAATATCTCCTTTACCCTCAGTTTCCTGTATGAGTATTTACTCAGGCACCGGTACCTGGGATATCTCTTATCTAAAAAATACGTATTTTTTAGATAAAATTGCTTATTCAGTAACAATCTTCCATTGCAATTTAATCAATTTCTGTTTAACGCTCTGTTGATTGCTTGTTTTTCATTAAAAAACAGTATGATAATTTCTTTAAGTTAATGTTAAATTTTGCACAAAACCAAAT
>JBAVDL010000247.1:0-11164 GCA_049587175.1 Thermoactinomyces sp. | reverse complement strand
CCGGTGGAAGAACGGTAGTTTTGATTGTATCTATGAGGAATTGAAACTTCAGTTCCAATTGAACAGCCAGTTTTTCCTGGAGGTTTTGATTGTACCTATGAGGAATTGAAACTTGTATACGGTCCGCCAGGATGATGCCGTTGTCGTGGTTTTGATTGTACCTATGAGGAATTGAAACAAGAAAAGCCTGGAGATGGTAGAGCTGGCCATTAAGTTTTGATTGTACCTATGAGGAATTGAAACAAGGAACGGATCGAGCAGACTTACGAGGGAATATTCGGTTTTGATTGTACCTATGAGGAATTGAAACCTCTACGATCGTTCAATACTGACAATTTCAAAAGGAGTTTTGATTGTACCTATGAGGAATTGAAACCGATCGTGTATGGATCTTGAGATCGATATTTCTTTTGTTTTGATTGTACCTATGAGGAATTGAAACGCATGGTGGCAAAGATTCAGGTGCTACCGGCTTTGGCGTTTTGATTGTACCTATGAGGAATTGAAACGTGGTTTTAGTAGCTTTGATGGCGTGAAAAACAACAAGTTTTGATTGTACCTATGAGGAATTGAAACTACCCAAGGTTGAGATAATGCCCGTCATCTTGCTTGGTTTTGATCGTACCTGTGAGGAATTGGAACACGGTTGTCCATGTGCGGGAATTCCATCAACAGATCATCTATATGAAAAATAACGGGGTATGCTGTAAGAGGTTGTCAAATTTCCATAACGAGTCAAACTTGCCTGGCAGGGAGGAAACTCCCTCAGCTTGTCGACAAAGTGAGAGAAAGCGATTTTTAGAAGCGGAGTGACTTCGGAGCTGCTATAAAGCGAAAGTATTTCCTTTCAGGGAAAACGGGCGAAACTGTTTGAGCGTAGCGAGTGAAGAGCCCGCCTGGAAGGGAATGCTGAGCGTCATGACTGCTTCCTCGCAAGGCGGAGACGGAACGGAGTCCTAGAAATCGTCTTCCTATAGTTGTTTTTCTACAGTCTGAGGGAGGAGACTTCCTTGTTTTTTTTATGCATTTTTTGCCGAATCAATTGGACAATCTGTGTTGTTCCGTATGATTGTAAGCGCTTTAATGAAGTGATAAATTGGAATTGCGGAGGGAGCGAATGAAAATGCTGAATCCCAGGGCCTCCAAAATATTAAACAGGTTGTATTCCAAAAGTGATTTCACTTCAGTTAATGACTTGGCCGAGTATGTGAAATCATCTAAACGGTCGGTCCGATACAACTTGCAGAAGATTGATGAATTTCTGGTGAAAAACGGGCTTTCCGCGTTGCAAAGACATCACTTGAAGGGAGTCAGGCTGGAGAAAGACGAGAAAACGGTGCAGTTTTTGGCTGATTTTTTCAGGAAGGAAAGCCCCTATCAAAGAATTTATTCCAGAGAAGAGATCCGGCTGTTTATTGTACTCAATCTGTTGATACATCAAAAGGAATTTCCCATCTCCTTTTTTGAGACGACGTTGAATGTGTCCAGAACAGCCGTTGTCAATATTTTGTCGGAACTGAAGACCGATCTGGCAGGAAAAGGCTTGCAACTGAACTGGGCAAAAAGGAGAGGTGTCTCTGTCACCGGCAATGAAAGTGCGATCATACTGGAATTTGCAACTCTTTTTTGCAAGCGGCTAAGCATGAATGAATTCTACAATTATATCGAACTGGGGAGAATGCCTTCCGGTTTTAGCGGTCTATTGTTCAGGCATATCTTTCGCAAAGAAGATTTGCAATATATCAGGGATCTGATTTTGTTTCTGGAAAAGGAACTGAACTGTACATATGATGACAAGTCCTTTTTGATTTTATCCATTTATTTCATGCGTTTGTTCAGCCAGGCCAAAAGCAGAACAGTTGCAAATGAAAAATACATTCAGGATCAGCCGGCTGACAGGCGAGTCTGCCGGATTTCCGAAACTCTGTTAAAGAAAATGAGAGAAAGATATCCGCAAATACCGGCAGATGAAAAGGAAACGAGCTATCTGATGTCCCTTGTTTCCAGTATGAAAATGGTAAAAACACATCAAAATTGGCCGGAGAACAATTTAGAGTTTGCCGACAGGCTGATCAGCGGCATTGAAAGGATTTACCGGATCCGTTTTCTGGAACATAAACGGGAATTGAAGAAAATGCTGGTGCAACATATTGCGCCCATGCTGAACCGGATTCGGTTTCATATCACCTTGGAAAATCCGCTTTTTGACGAAATTGTCCAGAAACACGGGCAGCTTTTTGCCAATGTAAAAACGATTTGCAAGGATATCGGTAAAGAATATGGCATTACTGTCAACGATCAGGAGATCTCCTATCTAACCATTTATTTTGCGACCATGATGAAGAAAATCGCAAAAAATGAAAAGTTGCCTGGAATATTGGTCGTTTGCGTGGAAGGGGTGGCTATTTCCAAATATTTGGCTTCATCCGTCATGAAACTGTTTCATGTCAAACAGGTTGACACCATGCCCATTAGAGAAATCAACGATTCTGCGATTAATAACTACGATCTGGTTATCACGACCGTGGACTTGCCAAATCTGGACAGCAAGAAAGTCGTCCGGGTCAACAGCATTCTTACCCGGAAGGATATGGAGAAATTAACCGGCAGGCTCAATCTGAACTTTGGCAAACAGACACAAAACCATGTGGCCAAAGTGGAAAGGCTTGTAGATGTTATTCGGGAATCCTGTGAAATCCGGGATTTGTACAAGCTTCAATATGACCTTTTGCTTGAGTTGCTGAGTGAGCAGGAGAAGGAAGTTTGCCAGCCGGAGGCAATCCTCAGAATAAAATTTACCAGGGAAGAAATCAGAATCCGCGAAAAGGCAGCAGGCTGGAAAGAGGCGGTTTCCATTGGGGCAAATCTCCTTTTGCAGAAGGGATATATCAAGGAGACCTACAGAAACAAAATTGTCCGGAACCTTGAAGAATATGGCCCGTATATGTCTGTCGCCCCCGGGGTGGTATTGGCCCATGCCGGACCGGATGACGGGGTGATCGAAAATTCGATGAGTCTGGTCACTCTGGAAAGCGGTGTCGACTTTCATGACCGTTTTTCTGTCCCGGTTTCGGTTGTCATGACCTTGGCACTGAAGGAAACCCTTGGGCATCTGAATGTCACCGAGGAAATAATCAGGATGGCGAACAATCAAAATCTTGTTGATCGAATCATCCATTCCCTGAGCAAAAACGAAATTTATGAATTGGTGATGAAGTCACTGTATATTCCTGGGAGGAATAACTTATGAAACTGGTTGTTTTGGGCGGGGGAGGCGTCCGGTCTCCGCTTTTGGCAAAATCATTGGCTTTGCGTGCCAAAGAATTAAATATAAATGAAATTGTTTTTATGGATAATGATCCGGAAAAACTGAGGATTTTTGGCAGCATCTCCGACTGTGTGGCAAATGCCATTGATCCCGCCATTCATTTCTGGACCACAACCCATGCAGAAGCAGCGTTCAGGGATGCCCACTATGTGATCACCACGCTAAGGGTGGGGCAGGACGAAAGCAGATATATGGATGAAAAACTGGCACAAAAGTATGGGCTGATCGGCCAGGAAACGACAGGGGTTGGCGGATTTGCCATGTCGCTCCGCTCCATTCCGGTACTTTTGGATTACTGCCGGCTCATCAATCAATGGGCCGACCCGAATGTAATCATTTTCAATTTTACCAATCCGTCAGGCCTGGTTACCCAGGCATTGCGTAATGCCGGATATGACAATGTGTATGGCATCTGCGATGGTCCGGCCCACTTTATCCGGACACTTGAACAACTCTTTGATGTGTGCCATGGGGAACTGGATGTTACCTGCTATGGGTTGAACCATTTGTCCTTTTTCAGGGATGCCAGGCTGCACGGCAAACCGGTCATGGATGAACTCTTGAACCATCCCGGTTTATATGTGAATACCGATATGCGGTTGTTTGATAAAGAGTTGATATCCATCCTTAACGGTGAATTGCCGAATGAATACCTGTATTTCTATTTCTACCGGGACAGGGTTGTTCGCTCCATCAAGGCACATGGCGGTGCGAGAGGGGAATTGATCAGGGATATCAACAGGCGCATGATTGCAAAAATCAATCAGGTGTCGGATCAGGATCCGGTGAAAATTTTTGCTATCTATATCAGGCATATGGTGGAACGGGAAACAAGCTATTTTTCCATAGAATCAGGGAAAACAAGACCGGAACAATTTGCGCTTCCCACTTTGCAGGAGTTTATCCAGTTACCGGATGAAGGCGGATATTCCGCTATCGCTCTGGATTTCATCAAAGCGTATCACGGTGGGCAAAAAGCGGTGATGCCGCTTATGGTTCAAAACAACGGGGCAATTCCGGAATTAAAAGATGACGATATCGTTGAAATTACGTGTGAAATTGAAAAAGGGATCTGCCGGCCAAGAAGCATTGAAAACATTCCTGAATTGCAAATGCATATGATCAGGACCATAAAAAGATTTGAAAGATTGACAGTGGAAGCAATCCTTGAAAAAAACCGGCTCAAGGCCATTGAAGCCTTGCTGATTCATCCCCTCGTCAATTCCTATCCCATCGCCGCAAAACTGGTTGACGAACTCCTGGAAATGTATAGCGAATATGTCGGGCATTGGAGCTGATTTGTGGTGGATAATGCGGCAGTTGCTGATTACGGGACTTTGTCGGAACGTTTGGTTGCTGAGGTTTTTGGCTGTATGTTCGATTCCGGAGGAAAGCTTATTTGTCTTTCATCCGGGGACAGACCATTGGGGGCTATACATCGGAACATTCAGGAAAAATGCCAATCACCTGAATTTCTAACTTGATTGGATACGTGGGTTGGGATGGGTAGGGGTACAAAAAGCAGTTCAAAAATTCACTCTGACAGTATATTGCTCATCGAGCATCATATCGTTTCAGTATGGCGGGAGGAATAACCATGAACACAGAAAAAACGGGAGAAACCAGTAGTGAAATGAATCTTGAAGAAATCTGTTTCCGGATTATTGCCTGCTCCGGAGAGGCACTTTCCCTGTTGATGGAAGCGTTGAAAAAGTGCCGGAGCCATGACTATACGGGAGCAGAGAAAAGTATTGACAAGGCTTCGGAATTGCTAAACCAGGCCCATCATGCCCATACGCGATTGCTGACAAAAGAAGCGGGCGGGGAAAAAATCGGATATTCCATCTTGTTGGCCCATGCCCAGGATAATATGATGAACACCCTTTTGGCCAAAACATTTACGGTGGAAATGATGGAAATGTACAAAGCATTGAAAGGTTGTAACGGGCAAGATACGGACCAACACAAATCAGACCTTTTGAAGGAGGAATAAAAAATGGATTTGCCAAGACTGCATGTGCTGCTCGTCTGCAATTTGGGTGCTTCTACCGGTATCATGGTTGCGAAAATGCGCGAAATTGCGCAAAACAGCAAGGCTCTTGCAAATACTGATGTAAAGATCGATGCTAGGCCGGCCGGGGAATTGCGGGATTATGTGACGGAGTATGATGTGGTATTGATTGGGCCGCAAATCAAACATTTGTATGATAACCTGAAAAAGATTTGCGATCAGTACGAAAAGCCCGTCGCAATTATCGACACCAGGGATTACGGGATGGTTAACGGAGGAAATATTCTTAAACAGGCTATTCGTCTGGTACTGGGCCGTTGTTTCTGAGTTTGATTTTAAGCGGGATGAGTAAATTGCTGCTATTGATTGCAAACCGGGTTTCAGCTTGCGGAACAGCCGTTTTTCGTTTTCTGTCAATTTTTTTGTGCGCTGGAAATAAATGAATCCATTCATTTGAAGAGTTGTCAAATTTCGACCAATTCATTCTGCCATGAATGGGGGAGGATCCGATGAGTAAAAAAGCCGATGGATTCGTTCAGTTTCTGGAGAAACATTTGATGCCGGTCGCTGCAAAAATTGAAAACCAGCGCCATATTGCCACCATCAAGGACGGCATGATCAGCCTGATGGCGATCCTGATGGTGGGGTCCATTTCGTTGATTATCGCCGGATTGGGCAATTTTTTTCCCACAGAAAGCACTGTCCGCAATTTTTTTATGAATCATTCGGCGCTGTTCCATTTGCCGTTCAATTTTACCTTTGGCCTGTTAGCTGTTTACAGTGCCATATCCATCTCATATACCCATGCCAGAAGATTGGACATTCCTCCGCTTCATGCCATCATCGGCGGCGTATTGGCCACTGTTATCCTGTGCGGAAGATATGTGGATGAACAGTTTGATTTTGCTTTTCTCGATTCCAGAGGATTATTTGTGTCGATTTTTGCTTCCATGTTGACCGTTGAAGCGATGAAATGGCTCGTTGAAAAAAAAGTAACCATCCGGATCAAAGGTTTGCCTGACATGATCGGAAAAACATTTGAGGCAATTCTACCATTACTGATCATTATTATTGCAAGCGTGGCTGTCAACCAAACCGTAATTTCCCTGTCAGGCGGGCAAATTTTGCCGGAATTGTTTACGACCATGTTTGCCCCCGCGGTAGACGGAATTGACAGCTATCTGGGCGTATTTCTGATTTCCCTGTTTGAAATGCTGTTCTGGTTTCTGGGATTAAACGGTTATGCCATTATTGTCGGTTTCACGTTGCCGTTTATGACCCATTACCTGGCAGAAAATGCTGCCACTTTTATGGCTGGCGGTATACCGCAATTTATTTTTACGGAAAACTGGTGGGGCTACTTTCTGGCCTGCACAGGCTCCGGATTGACCGGCGCCATCGCAATCCTGGCCTTGTTCAGCAAGTCAAAAACCTTGAAAGCGACCGGAAAAGCAACCATTATACCTGCATTTTTCAATATTTCGGAACCGGTTGTTTACGGCTTGCCGGTTGTTTACAATCCGTATCTGTTTATTCCGTTTGTATTTGGCACCCCCATTTTGGGCCTGTTCACTTATTTCATATTTGATATGGGCTGGGTCAGGGCACCAATCGCCAGCGTGGGAGGAATGCCGACACCTGTTGCCCAGTATCTGGTGACCCTCGATTGGAAAGCAGTCTTGCTTGTTCCGCTCATTCTGGGCCTTGCCGTTCTGATGTACTATCCGTTCTTCAAAATCTTTGAAAAATCCGTCCTGAAGAAAGACCAGGAAGAAGAAGCAGCAAAAGCCGGGGAAAAAGATGTACTGGAAGGGTTGGACCTGGATTTTTGACCTTTTGCTTAACAATAGTTACAAGAAAAAAACGTTTGGAGAATCATTCCGGCAAGCGTGTCTGTCTCCCCTTTTTTGTCAACAGACACGGATAAAAGGATCTCAGATTTTTTATCAGTTTGTTGTTGCTTTACATCAATGGACAGCATGATGTAAAGCTTTTTTCTTTGGTCATCAAGCAGGATCAATAAAAGGGCAGAAATACCATATTGTCAAAATCTATCAAAATATGAAAAAATAGATAAACATAGAAGTTGAATGGGCGGAGGAGAAAAGATGTACAGCAGATTATACAGTGCCAGTGTCATGGGGATCGACGGGTTTATTGTAGAGGTAGAAGTGGATATCAGCAATGGACTGCCTGTCTTTGATATCGTTGGTTTGCCGGATTCTTCAGTTCGGGAAGCCAAAGACCGGGTGCGGGCGGCTCTGAGAAACAGCGGAGTTTCCTTTCCGTTGCAGCGTATAACGACCAACCTGGCGCCTGCCGATGTGAAGAAGGAAGGGGCCGGCTTTGATCTGGCGATTGCGATGGGCTTATTGGTGGCAAGCGGCCAACTTGAGGCCGAACAAATGAATCATATTTTGTTTCTGGGTGAATTGTCACTGGACGGGAACTTGCGTCCGTTAAGGGGAGTACTCTCCATGGTGATGGCAGCCAGGGAAGCCGGTTTTACGGAAGTGATCCTCCCCCGGGAGAATGCCGGAGAAGGGGCGTTGGTGGATGGAATGCATATCATTCCTGTGGAATCGTTGAGCCAAACGATCGCCTATTTTCGCAAGGAATGGATTCCAGATGAGGTTCAGGGGGAGACGGAACCGGAACCGGAAACATTTCTGATCGACTTTTCCGATGTGCAAGGGCAGGCCCATGTAAAAAGAGCGATGGAAGTGGCTGCGGCAGGCGGGCATAATCTGATGCTGATCGGGCCGCCCGGTTCCGGAAAAACGATGCTGGCCAAAAGGATTCCTACGATCCTGCCAACCATGAATTTGCAGGAATCGCTGGAGATTACCAAGATTTGCAGCATTGCAGGCATGATCAAGGAGAAAGGAAGATTGATCCGCCTGCGTCCTTTTCGTTCTCCCCACCATACCATTTCCTCTGCCGGCCTGATCGGGGGAGGCACAACCCCCAGACCGGGAGAAATCAGCCTTTCTCATCGGGGAGTTCTTTTCCTGGATGAGTTGCCGGAATTTTCAAAGACCGCACTGGAGGTACTCCGGCAGCCGCTGGAAGACGGGAAAGTAACGTTGGGAAGAGCAAGGGCGGTCTATACCTATCCGGCTGAGTTTATGCTTGTGGCTTCCATGAATCCGTGCCCGTGCGGCTTTTTTGGTTATGAGGAAGACCGCAGTTGCACATGCACACCGCACCAGGTGCAAAGATACCGTTCCCGGATCTCGGGTCCCTTGCTGGATCGGATCGATATTCATATCGAGGTGCCGAAAGTAGACTTCAAAACCTTGAGCGAAGGGAAAGCCGGGGAATCGTCAGCAATCATTCGCCAGCGCGTCAACCAGGCACGAAAGAGGCAGCGCGAGCGTTATGAAGGGAAAGAAAACCTGACCAACAGCACAATGAGCACAGCCGATATTCGCAAATATTGCATCCTGGACAAGGAATCGCGCCAGATGATGAAGCATGCTTTTGAACTGCTGGGCTTGAGTGCCCGTGCCCATGACCGCATCCTGAAAGTGGCCCGCACCATCGCTGATCTTGCCGGGGAGGAGCGCATTCAGGCCAGCCACATCGCCGAAGCGATCCAGTACCGCAGTCTGGACCGGAAGTTTTGGGAATAAAGGGATACATAATCTTTTTATATCGTTTAAAAGGTATGAACAAAACTCTGTTTTGAGCGGAGTTTTTTCACCTCAATCAGCCGCAACAAATGTTTTGTATTCGTTGCTCTTAATTGTCTCTGGTTCAAATTGGTTCTTTTTTAGCTTAAACTTGTGTTAATTAAAAAGATAAGCAAGGCAATGAGGGGAGTGGAATCTGTTACGGAGAATGAAGGATGCTATGCATTTTCCGAAATGGGAATCATGGGTACATATATTCGACAATTTCTCGTTATATTGCTCATTTTTAGTTTAGGGATTGGTATATGGAAATGCGGTGTGGTATATGCAACTGGTAGCTTTGATGTTCCTGAAGTCAACGATCAATTTAATAATTATGGGAATAAACCAGCTTCTACGAAAGATCAGCCAATCGCCACACAGCCTGTGACAGAAAAGAAGGGAATTTTGGATCGGATCACCAAACCTATCTCGGATGCATGGGATTGGATGGCAGACAAGGTTTCGAGTGCTTGGGAATGGACGAAAGAAACTGCGTCCAATGTATGGAAATGGACCGAAGGGATTTTGTCGAAGATCACAGAAGTGGTGGATGCTCTTTCTTTCGCCTTGGACTGGATCGTGAAAAATTATGAATATATATTAGGTACATTGACAATATTAGGCCGAATTTTTTGTGCGCAGTTTCACTGCCGGTTGGTTTGGTCGTCTTGGGTGGAGCATTATTATCAGGTGTAATCTCTTATTTTATGGGAAATGATTTAAAAACAGTTTTTTGGGATGCTTTTTTAGGAGGAGTTATCGGAGCTTTAAGTACTGGCATTGGTGGACTAGTGACCACTGGAATTCGTTCGGTCGCTGCTGGTTTTTTAAGTCGATTAAGTCCGTTTATGCAAAAGTTTTTGCCAACAGCCACAGGTAGTGGAGCCGCAGCGTTTACAGATAGCGTGACATGGGATTTATTAAAAGAGGGAAAAGTGAATTGGAAAAAAGCCGTACTTTCTACGGTATTAGGAGTAGGACTTGTTTTCGGGGCAGGGCAGTTTATAGAGAAAACTCCGTCGATAGTAAGTAAAATAAATAAACTTTCAAATCCTTTTGCACCGTACGAACGTGTCGTTACGACGAGTGGACAGGTGTTATCGGTACCCACCCAAACAATTGGCGAAACAAAATTGGGTGAGTATTTGTATAGGTTTTCTATTAAAACGGATGAATTTTTGAGAGCATACCGTAATGATGATAACTTTTACTCAAAAACACGGCCAAGTCAAAAAGGTAATCCTGTAGGTAAAGCGTATATTGATAAAGAAACTGGTAATCTCTATCCAGCAGATCCTAATGGAGATATTACTATTACGGATCATATTTTAAATCAAAATAAGAACAAGTCCCCTTTCATTTCAGTTACTCCTAATAAGACAAATGAAGTAGTATACGGTGAAAGCCAAATTGAAATAGACTTTAAGAGACTTCAAACAGATATTAAAGAAGGAAAGTTAAAAGGTGTAGAAATATACTACCAGGATGATATCGTAAAGGATTTACAAAAAAGGTTAATGGAAAAAGAATTTCAAGATTACTTAAACAGGGGTGGACAGAGTCAGAAAAAGATTGCAAAGTTTCAGCAAAAGATCGAATTCATACGTATAGCGATAAATAATACAAGAAGGGATAGTGAAATATTAATTAAAGGAGTTATTCCTTCTAAGTACATTAAAGGTCCCTATAAACTAAACTAATCTGGAGAGATGAAAATGGAAAAAGATATAATAATGGCCAAGAAGTTATTAGAATATGATCTTTCTGGTAACTATTTGGGATTAGATGGAGTAAGAGACTTAGATGAAGAGGATCTCAATGAAGAGTGGATTGAACAAGTTAATAATTTGACTGTTCATTCAAACCCATGGATTCGGTTTGAATCAACTTTTACCCTTTTGCGCTGGTTTGAACCGAAAGGATTAGAGGCATGTTGGCGATTATTAGAAGAAGACATCCTTAGTTATTACGATTCGGGATATCACCATCGATTATGGGGGCAAGATTGTGGTTATGAAGAATTAGCTGCTGTGTCGTTTGGTATAGAAGAGTCAGAACTGGAAGAAAGAGTTTTGAAAAAGTTTCTTTCTCCTGAGATTTATGGAAGATATCATTTTATTGAAGGAAAGTTTATATATAGATTTGTAC
>JBAVDL010000246.1:0-2070 GCA_049587175.1 Thermoactinomyces sp. | reverse complement strand
CCCAATCAGATGCCATTTCAGCCTTGCGACCCCTTCCGACAACCTCCCCCGCCACCGGCACAGAAGGCTCAGACGCCCCTAATGATATAATTATATAACATTTCTGATGAATACATCTGAATTCATTTTGGGGCGAAAACCGGTGAATGAGGGAATTTCGAAAGCCCTGGCTCGCATGGTTTGGGATAGGAACGAATTTACGGCCGCACAGCACGGCGGAAACGCCGGCAGGCACTTACGCTTTTTCTCATCGACTGCCCTTTGCCCGGAGTTGACCTTCGCGCTTCAACAGCCCGCGGTTCGGGTCCACGGCTTCGCCCTGAAGGCGCGGAAAGAGAAAAAGAAAAGAAAGCCCCGCCGGGGATGGTCAAGCCCCAAAAATGTAGACACGTAAAAACACCCGGCTTATGCGGCGTGCTGACGCCTGTATTCTACAGGCGTCAGCTTGTTTAATTTCAGTTGAAGCCGCTCCTCGTTGTAAAAACGAATATACCTTTGAATTAGGATTTGAGCCTGCTCAGTATCTTGGATATGATGGTGTTGGAGAGCTTCTGTCTTTAAGTGGGAGAAGAAGCTCTCGATTGGGGCATTGTCCAAGCAATTGCCTCTTCTTGACATGCTGGATCTGAGGCCAAACTGAGCTAGCATGTGATGGTAGTCATGGGACGTGTACTGGAAACCACGGTCACTGTGAAGGATGGTTCCAGACACGTCCGCTCTTTTTTCCAAGGCTTTTCGGACTGTATTCAGAACCAATGCGTTGTCATTGCGAGAACTGATGTGAAATGCCACAATCTCATTGTTGAAAAGATCCATGATGGCAGACAGGTAAAGTGTCTGGCTGCCAGCGGGAATCCACGTAACGTCCGTGACCCATTTTTGATTCGGCCGCTCGGCGTAAAACTGACGGTTCAACAGGTTTTCTGCGATACGTTTCCCTCCCATGGGATTGCGATATTGATTCGGATAAAAGCGTCTTCGGCGAATGACGGCTTGAATTCCAAGTTTCTGCATGATACGAAGCACCTTCTTATGATTGACACGAAGTCCATACAAACGCATTAGCTCCGCTTGAATTCTCCGGTATCCGTAAGTCTTGTTGCGAAGCCGATAAATGTAGAGAATTTTCTCTTCAAACTCTTTGTCTTTGCCAAGCTTGTTCTTCCGGGCAAGATACCGGTAATAGCCGCTTCTGGAAACCCCCAGAAACTTGCACAAATCCTTGACGCTGTGACGGTGACGCAACTCATCCACCACTTGAAACCTCAGTGTTTTCCCTCCCTTGCCAAAATCTCCAGCCACTTTTTTAGGACATCATTCTCCAGTCGCAGCCTTTTGACTTCCCGTTCCAGGTCCTTGTACTCTTTCCGCCTCCCTCTGTGCTCCATTAGCCCAAAATCGCCCTGTTCCCGGTATTTCCGCATCCAGATCTTTAATCGCCCCACATCTTGAATCCCCAGCTCTTCAGCAATCTTTGCCTTGGGAATGCCCTGAAGCCTCATTTCCACTGCCTTCTTTTTCAGTTCAAAGCTATATGTCTTGAATTTCTGTCCTTTTCTTGCCACGAAAATCACCCCTTAAAGTAATTTTCACAGGGGTGTTTTCCTGTGTCTACTTTAAGGGGTGCACTTCACGGACCGCAGGGTTTTTTCAATGAACCGGCGGCGGGGCCTCGGCCTCCCTCGCCCGCCCGGGCTCTCCCGAAATGGGTTTGGCAAAATCCCAGGGATCCTTCTCTTCCGTCCAGGCCAGATGTTGCTCCTCCCGGGGCAGCCCCGCGTAGTCGACACCCAGAAGGCGGGCCAGCTCCCGATCGACGCAGACCAGGTCGCTCCGGTCGATTTGATTGAGATCCGTCTTGCCCAGGGCGTAAGCCACCATCTTCATTTCCTCGACGCAGGATTTGAGAAATTTGGCCAGGTGCTCCGCTCCCTTTTCCACATCGATGTCCTCTTTGAACTTCCCGTGGTACAAAACCGTCTGAACCGGAGGTTCAAAGGGGGAGGCGATGTTCATCTGGGTTTGGAGCATCGCCACCAGGGCGATCGAACCGATGTAGACGGCATCCGC